>JAAGZR010000685.1 GCA_024206155.1 Aliivibrio sp. | reverse complement strand
GCTAGAACGAGATGGAGTAAACTTATTAGAAAACGAAAAGCAACTGGAGAAACGTATGTCTTGTTTAAAGGAAATACTAATAAAGCAAATCAGAAAGCATACAAAGACAATTCATTAAAAGTACACATGACAAATATCTGTAGTGAGATTACATTACATACAGATGAAAGTCATAGCTTTGTTTGCTGCTTATCAAGTTTAAATATATCAAGATATGAAGAGTGGAAGAATACAAACCTTATATACGATGCTATTTGGTTCTTGGATGGAGTGCTTGAAGAGTTTATACAGAAAGCGAAAGGCAAGGTTGGCTTTGCAAATTCAGTTAGATCAGCGGAAAAAGGCAGAGCGCTCGGCCTTGGAGTACTGGGCTGGCACACGTACTTACAAAAAAACGGAATACCCTTCGAGGGATTAACAGCACAATATGAAACTAGAAGAATATTTAGCCAGATTAAAATCGAATCTGAACGAGCGAGTAGAGATCTCGCTGAACTTTATGGTGAACCTCTGTGGTGCGTTGGCACTGGGTTTCGTAACACTCATCTTAGGGCTATTGCTCCTACTGTGTCTAATAGTAAGCTTGCCGGTAATGTTAGTCCTGGTATTGAGCCTTGGGCCGCTAATGTTTTCACTGAACAAAGCGCGAAGGGTACGTTCATTAG
>JAAGZR010000684.1 GCA_024206155.1 Aliivibrio sp. | reverse complement strand
TGGTTACCTGGAATAGTTTCGTAGGTAGTTATGCACCCGAAGTCGAAGGAACATTTAACGCATCTACTGATTGGGCTTGGCATTCAACTGATGTATCTAGTTTAGTTGGAAGCTGGTTGGACGGTACCAACTCAAATTATGGTCTTTTGCTTGATCAGGTAAATAAAACTTTTCCTCGAACCACATACAGCGTAAGAGAAAAGTGGGAAAACGCATCCTACCTTGAAATTTGTTATACAGATGCTGGAGGTTCTCTAGTATGTGATACAACAAAAGTAATACAAGATACCTTTATCTACGAGCTGCTATTAGCCTATGGCCATCGTAAACAATCAGTTACACGTCTACGTTTAGGTGAACGTAACCTCGCCTCTAAAGGCAATGCTCCCCGTCATGATCAAATCATCTGGAAGCGTCATCTGTATTTTAAACAGATAGAAGGCAATGCTCTGCATACCCCCCTGTGTCAGGGTAGTTGTCGCCTCTAATTTTTAGTTAGAGGTATTGAAATGAGTCCGAGATTTTCTCAATCATTTAAAAAACAAGCAGTAGAAAAGTCATTAAATAGGCCGGATAATACAACATTAAAAGAGATTGCTGATTCTTTAGGTGTTGGCTTGTCATCTTTGAGCCGCTGGACATTAGATGCTAAAAATCAACAATTGGAAACTGCATTGCCAAATGAGAATGGTCACATGAGCAAAGAAAAGCGCCCGCAGGATTGGAACTTAGAAGAGCGCCTAGAGATGATCATCAGTTCTGCCACCCTAAGTGAAGACGCATTAAATGAGTTTTGCCGGAGTAGAGGCATCTATTCGCATCATATTAAGCAGTGGAAACTCGACTTTGCTAACGGCAATAACCAAAATACGCAAGCCGTATCACGCAGCGATATAAAAAATCTCAAGCATGAAAATAAAGCCTTGAAGAAAGAATTAAACCGTAAAGATAAAGCGTTAGCAGAGGCAGCTGCTTTGCTCGTTCTCCAAAAAAAAGTAAACGCGATCTGGGGAAACGACGAGGACAACTCACAGTGACCGATGAACGTGCTGAAATTATCACGTTAATCAATGAGGCTTGTCATTCAGGTGCAAAGCAAAGAAGCGCCTGCGATATAATTGGCATCAGTGCTAAAACATTACAACGCTGGAATGCTAATTTAGGGAAGCAAGATGGGCGTATTAAACCACAACACAGCCCTAAAAATAAGCTAACGGAGTTAGAGCGTCAACGCATAATTAAGGTTGTGAACGAGTCTAAGTACGCCCATTTACCACCTTGCCAAATAGTGCCAAAGCTCGCGGATACAGGTGTATATATCGCATCTGAATCCAGTTTTTATCGTGTATTAAAAGAGCATAAGTTGTTAAAACACCGTGATAAAAGCAAGCCAGGGCGCAAGGTAAATAAGCCTGACGCCTTACTTGCCACAGGACCCAATCAGATTTACACATGGGACATCACTTACCTGCCAACACAAGTTAAAGGTATATTTCTGTACCTGTATTTAGTGATAGATATTTACAGCCGCAAGATAGTTGGCTGGCAAGTACATCATGAAGAATTGAGTACATTAGCGGCAGATTTGATGACCGATATCTGTAATCGAGAAAAAATAAAGAAGCATCAAGTTACCCTGCATTCGGATAATGGTAGCCCGATGAAAGGTGCCACCATGTTAGCGACGTTGCAAGAATTAGGTGTAGTACCATCATTTAGTCGACCATCAGTGAGTAATGATAACCCGTATTCAGAATCAGTATTTCGAACATTAAAATATCGACCAGAATACCCTGAAAATCGTTTTACAGATATAGGTGTAGCCAGGGACTGGGTTAGTGGGTTTGTACAATGGTATAACCATGAACATTGCCATAGTGGTATCAAGTTCACTACGCCTAATGAGCGACATATACAAAAAGATATCGAGATATTAGCAAAGCGAAATCTAGTGTATAAAAATGCGAAATTAGCTAATCCTAGCCGATGGTCAGGTGAAACACGCAACTGGGATCATGTTAAAGAGGTCCATCTCAACCCTGAAAAGAGCAAATCTGAGATAAAAGAGAGTAAGGCGGCATAATTTAAACTATAGGCGACAACTAGCTTGAAAAACGCCGGGCAGAAGCCAGTGCCGCCCTTTATAGCCTGATTGAAACGTCGAAGTTGAACTTATTAGAGCCTTTTGATTATTTACGCTGGCTATTTACCGAACTGCCCAAAGGGCAGCGCTCATTGGAAGAGCTGATGCCCTGGTCGGTTGACGAGGAAACGATCAATATTAGATAGCAAGGGTGTAGATGCTTTGACCCTTACAGTATTTCGGGTTGTGCTATTGATCAAAACCTCGATGTACCAATGAAATCATCTGATAATACTGCTTCTACATTCACATACTTAAATCTCGATGCCGATAAATCGGTAATATGGAGCAGGGCTCGTAAAGAAATGGCAAGAGCGGATAGTAGTAATATTAGCAACGTTGTATTCAGAGTAGAGGATAAAGAGGATGGTTTATTGGTGGGCAAAGGATTGGTTCGCTGGGCAATCACGACGCGTATATCTAACCCTATACAATCATATTGTTACTCTGAATATGAAATCAGGTTCATAGCAAAAAACAATAAGGCTATGCTTCAGCTAGAGCTCATAGAAGGTGTTCCAGCAGTATCGAGGTGCCTCGT
>JAAGZR010000683.1 GCA_024206155.1 Aliivibrio sp. | reverse complement strand
TTTTACAGCTCAAGCGCCTGAAGATTCAGTCATCTTAACGCTTGCGTGTGGTAAATTCCGTTTCAACAAAAATCAATTTGGCGATATTAATGGTATCCCACGTTTATTGGATGTTGGCCAATGTAATGATGCTTACTCAGCTATTCAACTCGCACTTGCACTCGCTAAAGAGTTTGATTGTGACATTAACGAACTTCCATTAACGCTGGTACTTTCTTGGTTTGAGCAAAAAGCGATTGTTATCCTACTAACTCTATTTGCTCTTGGCGTTAAAGGTATTTACACAGGCCCAACTGCCCCTGCGTTCTTAACGGATAACCTACTTGCTATTATTCAAGAAAAATTTGATATGCGTAGCATCACGACAGTTGAAGAAGATCTAAAAACGATCTTAGCTGCGTAATCGACGTTTATTAATCCTAATCTATGCCTCAGTTTATCTGGGGCATTTTTCGCTATAAAGCGAGCCGTCATCCTGACTAATAGAGAACAAACATGACACAATTTATTTGGCCAACAACCCCAGTTCAACTTCGTTGTGATAAAAAATGGTTTGAGACTGATGATACCATTAGCTTACAACTCATAAGCCAAAACCAAGAAAGCTTTGATTTTAAACCGGGTCAATTTATTAGTGTCGGTATTGAAATTGAAGGTAAGATGGAATATCGCGCCTACTCTATCAGTTCAATGCCAAATCAAGATTTTCTGCAATTAACCATTAAACGCGTTGAAGGCGGCAAAGTATCAAACCACTTAATTGATCAACTAAGTGAAGGGGATGAGGTTGCTGTTTTAGCACCAACAGGTCCATTCAACTCAATCGATTGCAAACCAAGAAAAAAAGTCGCGTTTTTAAGTGCTGGCTGTGGTATTACTCCTGTTATGTCGATGGCAAAAACTTGGATAGCTCAAGATATTGAAATCGATATTACCTTTATTCACATGGCAAAAAACAAAGAACAGACCATCTTTTTTGAAGAGCTAGAACTGTTGCATGCAACTCACGCTAATTTTCATTTAAAGCTGTTATTAAAAGATAATGCAGATACGAATTACCCACAAGGGCGTCTAGATCAAGCGTGGTTATATACCCTTTGTCCTGATATCAACAATCGCACGGTTTACTTATGTGGTCCTAACGTATTTATGCAAGACATGAAGGCCTATGTAGAAAACCTTGGTTTAGATATGGCGCACTTCTTCCAAGAAAGCTTTACCCCAATTGGAGCCGAAGTAATAGAAACGGCAGGAAACACTGACGTTGTAAAATTTGAAGTCCCTGCTTTTGGTGTATCAAAAGAGATTGATAAAGGCGCAACCTTAGCGGACGTTTTAGAAGAAAGTGGCGTCCCAATTATTATCGCCTGTCGTAGTGGTATGTGTGGTTCATGTAAGTGTAAAGTTGAGAAAGGTGAAGTAAGCCGAACCAGTACAGAGACATTAAGCGAAGAAGAGATTGCCCAAGGATATACATTGGCGTGTTCAAGCCAAGTTCAGAGTAATGTTGAAGTTAGCTTAATTTAGCTAGCAACTTTAAAAAATATAAAAAGCCGATAAAGCATTAATT
>JAAGZR010000682.1 GCA_024206155.1 Aliivibrio sp. | reverse complement strand
TTAATAAATAATAGTTCAAACTACAAAAAAACGAAATCAATTAACAAATTGTTACACAATCCATACATTAAATCACTCGAAACTCTTCAACACAATATCTTTGATGTTTTTTTACAAAAAAATCGCTTTGTAATTAAAAAAATCAATGTATTAACCATTAGTTTATAAAATTAATAATATAGCCACATAGAGTCGAAAAAACGCAACAAAACCAGCAAAGATTAAAGCGTACAACTCAAACAATCAGAAGAAGAATAGAAAATGCTTTATGGGAAAGGTAGCAAGAGCAAAAAGTATCAAGGAGAGCTTCTAACTCTTTTGTATCGGACAATGAAGCACTATTCGGCAAATACAGCCAAGTCTTATCTAGTATCCACAGTAACCAGATGCTTAGTTTAAACCACTACGGGTTTAAGTTGCGTGTGAAATGGAATGCAAAGAAGTGTCGCAAGCCAGTTTTATCTTCATCTCTAGCACTCGATATCGGGATAGTTCTATTGATGAAAAATAGGTTCATCAAAGATTATTAAGGGTAATAGCATCAACATTAACCGAGACATCAACGATGCGTAGAAACATTTAGCAAGGTAGTTTGAACCTTAGCCTTCACAGCGAATATTGCGTTCCTTGTGATTTAAATCAAAAGTCAATGGAATTGATATGAATAGTGTTTATTTCTCTTTGAACAAATAGATGTTTGGTCATATATAAACCACAGGTTATTTCTAAAAAGAAGATCGAGTTAATAAAACTCGATAGCAATACCTAATTCCTGAGCAAGCATCTCTAGTTGCTCTGAATTATCGAGTTTAATTGACCACTTCATTCCACTACCTACGGCACTTATTACGTTTGCCCCACCAATTAAAGTAAGTGCATCAGTTTCAGCCTGCACGGTTACTCTTGAGGTGTTATTAAGCCTCACTACCATCTCGTGTGGATTTACAATTATATCGCCTTCAGAAAACGTTACTTTCATTCTCTACTTCCTAATTTTAGAATACCTACAGCCTCAAATTATACTCTTTTCTTTGATAGAAAGTGCTCTTTTTACACCATACTAGTTATCTCATATTTTCTGCCCATCACATTTGTTACATATTCATCACAGCCTTTTCTTGACTATAATATCGGCACAAACTATTCTAGCGCACAACTGTACGCTTAAATGGAATATTTATTATGCATCAAGGATCAAAACCGCCTATTATTTGGTTAAATGTATTTATATTTACATCAAGTTTATTACTCGCTTTAGTCGCAACTCCTCTTTATGCCTATTACAATGGCCTAGGCAATGAACATTGGATCTGGCTATTAGTCGCTTTCAGTTTTTGTAATCTATCTATCACAGCAGGTTATCACCGCTTATGGTCGCATAAAGCCTACAATGCTCACCCTGCCCTGCGTTTTATTTTTGCTTTAGGTGGTGCGTTCGCACTACAAAATAGCGCACTGCATTGGTCTTCTGATCATCGTGTTCATCATCGCCATGTTGACAATAACGACAAAGATCCTTATTCCGCCAAACGTGGTTTTTGGTTCTCTCATATAGGCTGGATGCTACGTCACTACCAACCTGCAACTTATAATGATTATGCAAACTGTCGTGATCTACAAAAAGACAATATCGTCATGTGGCAACACAATCATTACGTACCACTTGCTCTATTAATGAATATAGGCGTTCCTGTATTACTTGGCGTAATTTACGGAGACATTATAGGTATGCTACTT
>JAAGZR010000681.1 GCA_024206155.1 Aliivibrio sp. | reverse complement strand
TCTAGACCTCTTTGCTCTGAAAAGCTAAGGTTTACGTCTATATCGCAGTCAAATAACGTATCTACTACGTCCTGCATATCGCGTGAGGTATTTTCATACCTGCAATAACTCATGTTTGGCATATTTATTTTTATTTATTATCCGTTAGTGTTCGTATTTTGTCTGTAATCTATTACAAACCCAGCAAAAACAAGTATGTTCATACCAACGCTAGCTAGTATTTCATACAAGTCATGCCAAGAATGTATAGATAGGTGGACATGCCCTACCACCCAAAAAGGTATAGCAAGGTTTTGACTTATCCACACTATTGTGTATTTAAGTAATTTCATAGTGGACGTACAAGAATCGAACTTGTATTAACCATTACGTCCTTTAGTATTAATCTAATAATACCATATAAGCTGAAGCGTTAGCCCTGCGAAACCAGTCTAAACCTCTGCGGTGATCTTTCATTAGCTTTTCAGATCTGTAACCTGTACGCTCAAGTATCATAGTTAAACCCATAATAAAGTCGTACATGCTAAGCTCGTTTGCATTTAGCTCAGCTGGTTCGCCTGTAAATATGTTTTCTACTGTACCGCCTTTTGGGTATACATCTCCATTAAACCATTTCGGTAGTGGCTTCATCTCTGTTTTCGTACTCATATCCTTGTTCTATTAGTTCGTTTTCTATTTCTTCTTTTATATTGTTTACCATTTG
>JAAGZR010000109.1 GCA_024206155.1 Aliivibrio sp. | reverse complement strand
TGCCAATGCAACAACAATTGCGGGTGCGGGTGCTGTAATGATCGACTGGAACATGGTGATGACCATGGCTCTACTTGTAACAGGGATAATCCTGAATGTTGTAAGAATAATAGAAATACGTAGAAAAAGAAAAGAGGACTAAAGCATATAGAAGTCAGGCCTAACCATACGGATAGCGCCTCGCTCTGCTAAATCTCTTAACTCCCATTTACAATCTTCTTTAGTTTGGCTAGTAGCCTTCTGAAAATAGTTGAAGTGTTTAGGCTTTTCAGCTTTTCTTGCTTTATAGCAAATCCTTAATATAATTAATTGTGTGCCAGTAATCTGGCCATTGTACTTTGCTCTCTGTACAGCTTTCATGTAATCACTAAGTGACGGTAGTTTAATCAGTTCCATTTTATATAAGTTTTATTATTTAATAAGTTACACATTATTTTAGTAGTAACACCATATTCTCTAGCTAACTCAGCTTGTTGGCCATATTTACCAGTATATTTTGCTTTAATTTCTTTAACTTGTTCATAAGTAAGTTTTCTTAAGTGACCTCCTTTGTTCTTGTTAATAACTTGCCATTCTTCTTTTGTATAATTCTTAAAATTATTATTTGGCGAGTCACCTCTTTTTCTAGCGCCATTGCGACCAAATTGTCTACTTAAATAATATGGTATTCTATCAACTATAACTCCATGTTCTTTTTGTAACTCTATTTCGCGTTCGCTTGCAATCATAATATCTTCATGTTCTTCTATTACAAAGTATTGAGTTAGTTGTTGTTGAATAACACGATTAGGGTATGCTTGATCACATCCTATTTTCCACGTGCCGTCTGGCTTAAGCCCTTTGTATATTGTGTACATAATTATTTAAACTGCGCTAAAAAAAATCTAAACATTGTTTCATTATCAGCTTGAATTTGAATATCCATTGGCTTACCGCCTTTAAAAAATTCTGCAACCCAATGCTTTTCTTGAATCATATAGCCAAAATCAAAATCATCAGCTTTAATGAATTCTTGTACTCTTATTACTTCTGGTAGTAATGATTTAACTTGTTTTTGTAATACTTGTGTATCTTCCATAATTTATTTATTTTAATTAATTTACATTCCTTATACAGTCATAATTGAATTTGTTTCAAACTTTTGTCAATCTGAGCCAGATACATATTTCTAAGTGTATGGCATAAGCTATATTAAACTAAATAAATTTCAAACAGTATGACAGTCGCAAACGCAATTAGCAAGCTACGAGTAATGCTCGGGGCTGCTACTGAAGAAGTTAAGAAAGTTAACATGGA
>JAAGZR010000680.1 GCA_024206155.1 Aliivibrio sp. | reverse complement strand
CCAATTTGTATGAGAAGTCATATAAAGAAATTATCTCGTTTGCAACGTGTATATGGCTGGCGTCAAGTTGTCATATGGACTCAATAAGATCATAGAGGGAATGGTACTGTCGTCTTTGCGCAGAGCTATACGCTGCTTCTGTGCTCGACGTTAATTCGAGTTGCATTCAAGTAACTGAATATAGGTTGTTAGCTTAGGAAGTGTTTGTCTAACAACTCTAATCTCTCCCAATGTACCTGCTGGATTTTAGATGCTTTTAATCTAGCAGTATTGAGTGTACGAATGGATAGCGATTTCTTAATTTCACGCCCATTTGGGAAAAAGATTGAAATCAAGCGAGAATTTGATAGCGAAAGTACCAGATACCAGAAGAGGCGCGTTGGTTAGATAGCGCATGTTTAGTACCAATTTGCTTTTTAGCGATATACTGGGGATTAAGTTGTTGAAAATAAAGAATAAAGCAGTAGAAGGGTGGAAGCCCCAGCCACATCCCGGCACACACGTCGCCCGCTGCGGCTGCTCCCTTCCAGGCCTGACCGAGTTCACGAGTTAGTGTTGCGGGAGGACCAGGGCCTCCATAGATTCTTTTGTTCCTTAAGAACGGAGGAGATTATTGTACATAGCTATAAATAATGCAAGTAGAATTCCATAAAAAATGGTTAAGTGATCAATAAGTAAGCAAGCGTGTGCAGTGAATAGCCTATTATTTATAGCATGATGATGATCCTTTAAAATCATCATTACGAAGATTTATACCGAGTGAAATAAATAATAGTTATAAAAGGTATCTCTTTAACTTAGATGTTTAGTGAGATAGTGGATAAAGTAAGGGCCTGATTATTGATATTAGCGGTTAATAAGTGAGACGGGTATTTATTTGTTTTTAAAATCATTAAGCACGATTTCTAATGCTTTTATTGCGATTTCTTTTTTTACGTTATTGTTTTCTAGTAGGTAAATTAAATCTACAGCAAGTTTAATTTCATCTGGTGCATTATCGAGTGGACTCGCCGTTGTGTCTTTTTCAATACTAACGTTGGTTTCGATATTATCGTTAATTGCTTGTTCTTTAGTCATTTTGCTCTCGATAAGTAATTTGTTGTTCTAAACGTTTCATCGCTTCTTTACAGCGTTCTAATCGCTTTTCTGTGGTAAGAAGTGTTTTTTGTAAACCTTGTTGCTGAGAAAAAGAGTGGCAGTTATTTATGGCGTGCTCTTGCTCTCTAACCATTTGGGTCAGTCGGCGCTCCCATTCTTGATGTTGAGCCAAGTCTTGATACATATCGCTAATTGGTTTTTTGTAGCTGCCTTTAGGTCTTGGTTCGTTTGAACGGATACGTTGAGTTGCCACCTCTCGTTGAATTGCTTCTATTTGTGCGATTAGCATTTGCGTTAAATATTCGGCACGTTGGGCGGTGAGGATCCCCGCTTTTTCTTCTCGCTGAATAGAGCTAAGCGTCGATTTTGTTTCGTTGATGCAAGGAACAAGATAGCGACTGCGGCAGCCAAATAGTCGCTCATCAAATAAAGGTAAGCGTTGTTCACCACGGCGACGATCAATTTCTGCAGCCGTTTTTCCTAGCTGTTCAAGCATGATTTCAATAGAACTGAAGTTTGTCATGTGTCCTCTCAATTTAGAACCATGCATCTAGCGCAAGTTTAGCCGCTAAGATACAAACAACAGTTACAAAAACAGGGCGAATAAATTTAGAACCAAATCGGATAGCTGAATGCGCTCCGATAAAAGCACCAGCCATTAAACACACCCCCATGGTTAATCCAAGGGCCCAATTAATATGCCCAAGGAAAGCAAACGTGATTAATGAGGTGATATTACTGGTAAAGTTCATTGCTTTGGCTAACCCAGAAGCAAGTAATATATTGAGACGATACATAGCCATGCTGCTTACTGTCCAAAATGCCCCAGTGCCAGGGCCAGCAACGCCATCATAAAACCCAAGAGTTAAGCCTTGAATGATTTGTTGTTTTTTTAGTTTGGTTGTTTTTTGTGGTAAATGGTTCTGTTCTGATGTGACGCTTTTAGGCCAAATAGTATATAAGGCAGCCGCTAAGATAATAAGAGGTAAGCCTTTTTCTAACCACTCTGTAGAAATATAGTTAACTAACAGGGTACCGAGAGTGGCACCAAACAGTGTAGCGATAAAAGAAGCCTTCCAAAAATTGGGATCAAATAATTTTTTTTTGAAATAGGTAAGAGCGGCTGTTGATGAGGCAAACGTAGCGGCTAACTTGTTAGTACCTAAAGCAATGTGTGGTGGTAATCCAATGGATAATAACGCGGGTACGGTTAACATACCGCCACCGCCTGCAACCGCATCGATAAATCCAGCAATAAAAGCAACCAACCCTAAAATAAGCAGGGTACTTGGTTCAAGAAATTCCATATAAACTCTTAATTATAAGTATAGGTGGAGTCGCCGTGCAATTGGCGACAATCGTTAGCTGTTATAAGTAAAATACAGCTTAAGTAAAAGAAGAACCTTTACTCTATCACTCTCTTGAAAGGAGGTAATGCATCTAAAAGAGCTTTGCCATAACGTTTAGTTATAACGCGGCGATCAAACAGCACAACTCTACCAGAATCTTCTTCTTTACGCAGTAATCGTCCAACAGATTGGATCAATTTTTTACTCGCTTCTGGAACGCTGATCTGCATAAATGGGTTGCCACCTCGACTTTCAATATATTCCGAATGCGCTTCTTCTACTGGAGAGGTCGGAACAGCAAATGGGATCTTAGTGATGATTAAATTGGTTAGTAGGTCTCCGGGTAAATCTAAGCCTTCCGAAAAACTTCCTGTACCAAATAAGATGCTGATTTTATTTTCTTCACAAAGCTTCTTATGCTTTTTTAAGATCTCTTGGCGAGACTCTTGCCCTTGAATCAATAAACTCCAACCGTGTTTCTTGGCTATTTTTTCAATGCCTTCTGCGACTTTATTCATTTGCCAATAAGAAGAGAACAAAACTAAGCTTGAGGTTTGATCAGCAAGATAAAAAGGTAACTCTTCAATTAATAAATCCGTAAAACCGGGAGCAGAAGGCTCCATTGGTAGTTTTGGAATAACCAATTGTGCGTTTTCTTGATAATTAAACGGAGAAGCTAAAGAGAGAAAACGAACGCCATCTTCTGGTTTCTCTGAAATCCCAGCTTGCTTACAAAAGAATGAATAACTATTAAGCGCGCGCATAGTCGCT
>JAAGZR010000679.1 GCA_024206155.1 Aliivibrio sp. | reverse complement strand
GCGACAGGCTCTACGATAATACAAGCGATCTCACCCTTGTTTGCCGCAAATAACTCACGAACCGAGTCTAAATTATTAAATGTTGCAGTTAGCGTGTATTTAGCAAAATCAGCAGGTACACCAGGAGAGCTTGGTTGACCAAGTGTTAACGCACCAGAACCGGCTTTAACAAGTAGACTATCGGCATGTCCATGGTAACAACCTTCAAATTTCATAATTTTATCGCGGCCAGTGTAACCACGAGCAAGACGAATGGCGCTCATTGTTGCTTCTGTCCCAGAGCTAACCATGCGAACTTGTTCCATTGATGGAACTAATTCAGAAACGAGTTCAGCCATGTTAATCTCAGTTTCTGTTGGAGCACCAAAACTTAAACCACGTTGTGCTGCAGAAATTACAGCTTCACGAATGGCAGCATGGTTGTGACCAAGGATCATTGGACCCCAAGAGCCAACATAGTCAATATAAGCTTTGCCATCGGCATCAAAAATTAATGGGCCATCGGCACGCTCAATAAAGATTGGTGAGCCACCAACACCAGCAAAAGCACGAACAGGTGAATTTACGCCACCAGGAATTTTATCTTGAGCTTTTGCGAATAGTTCTGCTGATTTGGTCATTACTTATATCCTCATAGTAATCAATTGGACCAGTTGCGCGCTATTGTACCTAAAAATGCTTGAGTTGATCGTATTAATCCCCATCTAATAGTAAAATAGTGACAGGAAATGCGATCCCGATATTAAGTAATAAAGCATTAGATATAATTGAATACTTGAATGAAACAGTCAGGTATTAGATAATCAGCAATAAAATAGAATTGGAAACCAATCCTGAGAGGTTTAAATGAGTGATGTATCTGTGCCGTTAACGTTTTCTGATGTTGCCGCAGCAAAAGTAAAAACGCTAATTGCAGAAGAAGAAAACCCAAATCTAAAACTACGTGTATACATAACTGGTGGTGGTTGTAGTGGTTTCCAATACGGATTTACGTTTGATGAAGAAGTGAACGACGGTGACATGACCTTAGTTAATGATGGTGTAACCTTGGTTGTTGACCCAATGAGTTTACAATACTTGATTGGTGGCGTTGTTGATTACACCGAAGGGCTTGAAGGTTCTCGTTTCTTTATTGATAACCCGAACGCAACAACAACCTGTGGTTGCGGTGCTTCGTTCAGTGTATAAAAACTGATAAAGAAGGTAAGTTAGAGGTTTCTCGCTTACCTTTTTTTATAATTTTACGGTGTAAAACATAACTCAAAATTACAGTAAATTAGGATATATTACTGTTTACCTACCTCGAAAGCGCTAAGGATTGTTGCTATGGGCAAATTCGCATCTTGTTTTTTTTCATATATTATCTATCGTCCTTGGATAATTTCTTTTTGTTTATTTTTAAGCTTATTTCTATGGATAATAAGTGGCCCCTCCCATGCAGATAACGCAGAGATAAAAAAAGATAATGAGTCTTTGAGCGTTCCTCTAGCCAATGTCATTGTTGAACAATTTCAGTCTATCCCCACTCATAAAACCATTTCGTTATATGGCAGAACTGCGCCTGATCGTGAAACAATATTAGGTGCACAAGTGGGTGCTCAAATTCAAGATATTTTAGTGAGAAAGGGCGTTAGAGTAAAAAAAGATCAACCAATTGCTCATTTAGATATGGCAGATCTTGACTTACGTTTAAGCCAAGCTAAAGCCATATATTCGGTACGAATGAAAGAGTTTAAAGCAGCAAAAGAACTTCGCCGAAAGGGATTACAAGGCGAGGTTGCTTTTAGTCAAGCTGAAGCGTTTTTAGCTGAAGCAAGAGCGAGCGTAAGAAATGCTGAACTTACCTTAAAGAACACGACAATTACAGCCCCATTTGATGGCATTGTAGAGCACCTTTTTGTTGAGGTTGGCGACTTTGTGAGTCGTGGTGATCCTGTCGCAAAAGTCGTGGTGTTAGATCCTTTAGTTATCGAAGTTAATGTGAGTGAAAGGCATATTGGGCAGGTTGATAAAGGGCAGAAAGCAGAAGTCTTCTTTATTAACGGTCTATCAATTGAGGGGCACGTTCGTTATATCTCTAGTGTATCATCATCGTCGACAAATACTTTTTCTGTTGAAGTTGAAATACCAAATGCTGGCGCAGAGATTTCTGCAGGCATGAGCTCTGAAGTAGAAATAAACCTCGATCTTCAACCGGCGCTAAAAGTGTCACCAGCTATGTTGGCATTAAATGAAGCAGGAGACTTAGGAGTAAAAACGGTTATTCAAAGTGAAGGGCACGCAGACAGTGATCAACAAGTAAAATTTGTGCCGATTCAATTAGTAAAAGCAGAAGGTGATGGGGTTTGGTTAACGGGACTTGGTGCTGAAGTCGATATTATTACTGTTGGTCAAGGGTTTGTCCGTGATGGTGACTTTATTCACGCAGAACGTAAATAGGGACATTGTATGTTAGCCATTATTAATGCGGCTCTAAGTCGCTCTCGAACTATGCTTATGCTACTGGTGCTGTTACTTGTAGCAGGTATATCGACTTATATCATTATCCCAAAAGAGTCGAATCCGGACATTACTATCCCAATCATTTATGTCTCAATGAGCCATCAAGGTATTTCTCCTGAAGATTCTGAGCGCTTATTGGTTCGCCCGATGGAGCAAGAGTTACGTTCTATTGAAGGAATTAAAGAGATGACATCGGTCGCAGGGGAAGGTCATGGCTCTGTAACATTAGAATTTAATGTTGGAACGGATCTGGATAAAGCCCTTACCGATGTAAGAGATGCGGTTGATCTGGTAAAACCGAAGTTACCAGAAGAAAGTGATGAACCAACCGTAAATGAAGTTACTCTTGCAGCAGAGCAAGCCGTATTATCTGTAGTGCTATATGGAACGGTACCTGAGCGAACCGCAGTGCAAATTGCACGAAAATTACAAGACAAACTCGAAAGTTATAAGCAAATATTAGAAGTTGATATTGCAGGAGATCGAGAAGATGTTGTCGAAATCATAGTAGACCCTCTTTTATTAGAAAGTTATGGTCTAGATCAAGCCGCTATTTATAATTTGATAGCGTTGAACAACCGAGTTGTTGCAGCAGGGTTTGTTGATACAGGTTATGGTCGATTTTCAGTTAAAGTCCCTTCTGTTTTTGATTCATTAAAAGATGTCCTTGAATTACCTATTAAAGTTGATGGTAAGCAAGTGGTGACTTTTGGAGATATTGCAACGGTTCGAAAAGCTTTTAGAGATCCTAATAGTTACGCTCGACTAAATGGTGAAAAGGCCATTGTCCTCGATATAAAAAAACGCTCTGGCGAAAATATCATTGAAACTGTTGAGATAGTAAAAGCAGTCTTATCTGGTGCCCAAGAGCTTGACTCATGGCCAAATAATTTATTAGTAAAATACACGTGGGATGAGTCAAAAGATGTAAAGATCATGCTTAACGATCTGCAAAATAATATTTTATCCGCCATCCTATTAGTAGTGATTGTCATCATTGCTATTCTAGGGGCAAGAACGGCCCTTTTGGTTGGGATTTCTATCCCTGGTTCATTCCTGACTGGATTACTAATATTAGCTCTGTCTGGGTTAACTATTAATATCGTAGTGCTATTTTCGCTTATTATGGCAGTAGGAATGCTTGTTGATGGCGCAATTGTTGTTACTGAATATGCCGATCGACGAATGCAGGAAGGAGCGCACCGTACTGATGCTTACCGAGAAGCTGCGCAACGAATGGCATGGCCAATCATCGCATCTACCGCAACTACTTTAGCTGCTTTTGCACCTTTATTATTTTGGCCTGATATTACCGGCGAATTTATGAAGTATTTGCCTCTCACCTTAATTGCTACACTGAGTGCATCTCTTGTTATGGCACTTTTATTTGTCCCAGTTTTAGGTAGTTTATTTGGTAAGCCTCAACAAGTCTTACCAAAGAAAAGGGAAAAGTTATATGCATTAAGCCAAGGGGACTTTAGCCAAGCTGAAGGGATAACAAAGCTTTATTTTCATACATTATCAATGGCGCTTAAGCACCCATTTAAAATTCTATTGTTAGCAATAATATTAGCAATAGGGATTGGGTTTACTTATGCGAAAGCTGGTTTGGGTGTTGTCTTTTTCCCTGATGTTGATCCGCCATTTTTAACGGTCAAAGTACGTTCTCATGGTGATCTTTCTATTAATGAGAAAGATAAATTAATGGTTGAAGTGCAAGACCAAATATTGGGAATGAAAGAGTTAGACAGTATTTATACACGAACTGGTGGCGATGATGAAATTGGACAAATTCAAATAACCCCAGTCGATTGGCAATATCGCAGGCCAGTGAAAGAGATCATCAACGATTTAAGGGCCCAAACAAAGGACATTGCAGGTATTGAATTGGAGTTTAGTACACCAAATGCTGGCCCACCGAGTGAGCATGATTTAGTTATCGAACTCAGTGCAAGAAGCGGTGAACTACTTAACCAATCTGTAATGCGAGTAAGAGAATGGATTGATGCGAATCCAGCCTTTACGAATGTAAGTGATACTTCAAATAAACAAGGTATTGATTGGAAAATTGATATTCGCCGAGATGATGCAGCACGCTTTGGTGCGGATGCGACACTCGTTGGTAATACAGTACAATTTGTGACGAATGGACTCAAAATAGGGGATTACTTACCAGATGATAATGATGAACAAGTTGATATTCTTGTTCGTTTTCCTGAAGAACATCGAGATATCGGACGTTTTGATGAGTTAAGGGTAAAAACCGCCAATGGATTAGTTCCTATCACTAATTTTGCACGAATTATCCCTACCCATAAACAAGATACGATTCATCGAATTGACGGGCATCGAGTGTTAACGGTAAAAGCCGATATGAGTGATGGTTATAATTTGAGTATTGAATTACCAAAAATAGAATCAGCCTTAAGCTCTTTAAATTTACCTGATGGGGTTGAGTTTAAACTGAGAGGCCAAAACGAAGAGCAAAATAATTCAGCTGCATTTCTTCAAAATGCTTTTGTTGTTGCTCTTGCGGTGATGGCGATTATTTTGGTAACTCAATTTAATAGTTTTTATCAGGCTTTCCTTATTTTAAGTGCGGTTTTATTTTCAACGGTTGGTGTCTTTGCTGGTTTACTTATCTTCCAACGTCCGTTTGGCATCATTATGTCAGGGATAGGAGTTATCTCTTTGGCGGGAATTGTCGTAAACAATAATATTGTGCTTATTGATACCTATAATACATTGCGTAAAGAAGGGCTTGAGAAGGTTGATGCAATATTACAAACAGGGGTTCAGCGTCTACGACCTGTGTTATTAACCACAGTAACGACGATTTTAGGTTTAATGCCAATGGTATTGGAAATGAATATCGATCTGGTAAGTCAAAAAGTGGAGTTTGGTGCTCCTAGTACTCAGTGGTGGTCCCAACTAGCAACGGCAGTCGCTGGGGGTTTGGCATTTGCAACGGTATTAACGTTAGTACTTACACCTTGTTTATTAATGTTAGGCAGAGATAAAGAATACTCGAATGATAGATAAAAATAATGCCCTATGGTGTTATCAGTTAATGACATGATAGGGCATTATCTTATTTTCATTTATTCGTGGGTTAATACAGGGTGATTACCTACAATAAACTGACTGTATTGTTCGAGTTGCTTTAGACGCTGTTTTGCTACCACTTCAAACTCTTTTTTATCATTGCCTGTTAACGATTTTGATTGAGGTAACGAAACGGTTCTTGCGTCTTTATGAACTCCGTTTACTAAGAATTCATAATGTAAGTGAGGCCCCGTAACTCGCCCTGTACCACCTAGGGTACCAACCGTATCCCCTTGCTTTACTCGTTGCCCCGTTTTTACATAACGCTTCGTCATATGTAAATACTTAGTAATATAGGTATTACTATGGCGAATAAAGACGTAATTACCGTTGAATTGATTGTAACCTGACTTATCAACCACACCATCACCTGCGGCCCAAATAGGGGTACCAACAGGTGCGACATAATCAGTGCCTCTATGCGCTTTTCGCTGTCCAGTTACAGGGTGCAAGCGACGAGGGTTAAAGTTAGAACTCACATAACGGAAGTTAATTGGGGAGCGTAAAAAGGCCTTTTTCATTGCTCGGCCATTTGGCTCATAGAAATTGCCATTTTTATCATTACGAATAGCGGTAAAGGTATCTCCTCTATTGGTAAAAGAAGCTGCAATAATATTTCCTTTGCCTGCGTATTCACCTTCAACATAACGCTCTTCATAAAGAACGTTAAAACTGTCGCCTTCACGAATGTCTAGAGCAAAATCAATATCCCAGCCAAAAATACCTGCTAATTCCATTATTTGGTTTGCATTTAAACCTGCGCTAATTGAAGCATTCCAAAAATTAGAGGTAATTGTCGCTTTGGTATAATTAAGTTGGGTTTCGATGTCTTGTTTCTCAAATAAACCAATATACTGGTCACCTACTTTACTGATCCTATAGGTTTCAAATTTACTAATAGGGCGGATAAGTTGGATAATTTCTTGGTTTTTATTGAAGCCAAACTTTAATTTATCACCAGGACGGAGACGGGTTAATTGTTGCTCAATTTCTTTATCGCTGCTGGTTAGGTTATAAAGTTGGCGAGCGGTTAGCCCTGCTCGACTGAATAATACAGAAGCACTTTCACCTGACTTAACCGTATAATTTTCCCAAGAGAGTTGCTTATTTGGGGAGGTTTGTTCATGTGAAATAAGTGATTCTTGACGAATTTCAATAGGGTATGTTTGTCCGACCGCTAATTTATAAAAGCCTGAATCAGGGGCGACCGAGTCTGGAATTGTCGCTACAGCAACAATTATCCCAGCGCTACAAATACCAATAAGAATACGATGGATAACAGGAATGCGAGTTAATTTAGATAATATCATTCGACTAATTAGGTAAAGAGTTCATAAAAATAACGACATAGGAGTTTAGCTTGTTTTTAGGTTAACTGCTATGTGATGAAGTTATCGTTTTGTCATCTTTCAATAAAAAAAAGTTCAATAAATAAAAAATAAACAAGAAAAAAGCCAACTCATAATGGAAAAGAGTTGGCTTAACGTTTTATTTATTAAGAGCGAAGGTCGGTAAGGATAAATGCCAGCGAATAGCCGCGAGTCGAATTGCTAATGTGGTTGCAACCCCCATAAGCATAGCTGTTGAACTTTGAACATTAAATTCGAGTGCAGAGGTATGAACGATACCACCTAAAATACAAGCGGTAGCATAGACTTCACTTCTTAATACCATTGGAACTTCACGAGCAAGTACGTCTCGAATTATTCCACCGCCACAGCCAGTAATAACACCCATAATCACAGCAACCATTGGATCCGCATTGTACTTTAATGCTTTTTCAACACCGATCCCTACAAAAACAGCTAACCCAATTGCGTCGGACACCGGTAAAACATACCAAGGGAGGCGTTTTGGTTTTCTGATAATTAACATGGTTAAAATGCAAGTAACAAAAATGACTAATAAATAGTTAGTATCAGTAATCCAGAAAACAGGAGTGGCGCCAAGTGCCATGTCTCGAATCGTTCCTCCGCCAATAGCGGTAACACTAGCGAGTACAGTAACCCCAAAAGGGTCCATTTTTAATCTTCCTGCTAATAACACGCCTGAAATAGCAAAAATGGCGGTACCAAACATATCAATTATATAGATTAACATCTTGTCCTCTATGACTTACTGCATGATGTCGTTGAAAAGAAAAGTTATAACCCATGTTTGATTATAACCATTAGGGTGCTTTGAAGAATTAACCAGATGGCGATCCTCCAACTTAAAAAACGATGTATTTGCGCTAAATGAAGAGCTGATGGTGCAATTTTTCCTCCCAGTTTTGGGCGGCTAATTTTCTTGCCCTGATAAATAACAGGACCGCCAAGAGAAAGCTCAAATTTTTTACCAATAATGATAAGTAGCCACGCATTATTTGTGTTTGCCCAACTCTTACGTTGAAGATTTAAGGTGTGAAGCGTGTTTTGAAGGTGTTTACCAACAAGACATAACAAACTAAAAAGTTTTAAAGGAATAAAATCAAGAAAAGCTTGTATGGTTAATGCCGGAATACCAAATGGTCGGAATGAATCCCTTGATGGAGACCAAGCTCTTGCTAACTCTAAAGATAAGCGGTAAATAAACGCACCAATACCACCTGCAATCGCATACCAAAATAAAACGCCAATGACGGTTCTTGCGTAGCCTAAAATTATCGTTTCTGCACTGGCTTTGCCCAAACCTAACAGAGATAAAGGCTCAACATCTCGATTAACCCAAGGTTGTAGAGCAGCCTTTGCTTCTTTTTTATTATTTTGATTAATTGATTGAATTGTATCTTTACAGAGTTTTTCAACGCCTCGCCATTCTAGTGAAATTAGAAGTAGTCCCAAATTAAATAGAGGAAGGTTCCAAACTATGGGTTGAGCTGCGATACAGACAATAAAAGCAGGGATGATCATTAAGGCCCAAGCGAGAGAGCCAGAAAGAAAACGCTGTTGATAAGAGCGAGTGTTATTTACTTTGTTCGCTAATAACTCTGCGAATTTTCGCCAAATAATCATGGGGTGGGCGTGGACTGGGATCGGTAAAAGCAAATGAAATAATAATGCTCCCCATAAAACCAGTAGAGAATAATCAGCAATGAGTAAAGAGAATTTTTCAAGCATATATGTTTACTATCATAGAGGAGAGAAAATTGAGCTAACGTTTGGTTAGCTCAATTTAGGATGCTATTTATTTAATAGAGCAACCATTTTGATCACCATCTCAGATGAGCTTTGTGCAGCAAGAGGTAAAAACTCTTCAAAACTCATTGGAGACTCTTTATCTGCAACATCTGAAATTGCACGAACAACAACAAATGGAACTTCAAACTGATGACATGTTTGAGCTATTGCTGAAGCTTCCATTTCAACAGCGATAACTGCTGGGAAGTGAGTACGGATAAACGTCTGGCGTTCAGGTGTGCATACAAAAGCGTCACCAGTGCAGATTAAGCCACGAACAGCGTGTTTATTTTCCATTTGTGTTAATGCTTGCTCTGCTACAGACATTAAGTTCTCGTCAGCTTTAAAAGCGGCTGGCTGTTGTGCCATTTGGCCCATTTCGTAGCCAAAAACTGTTACGTCTGCATCATGGTGGCGTACTTCTGTTGAAATTACAACATCGCCAAGATTTAGTGATGAATCAAACCCACCCGCTGAACCCGTGTTTAGTACAAGATCTACATTATGATCTGAAATAAGTAATGTTGTCCCTACTGCTGCTGCAACTTTACCAATACCAGATTGCAGCAATACAACGTCTGCTCCAGCTAAGATACCAGTATGAAAAGTACATCCTGCTTTTGTCGTGGTTGTTAAACCTTCAATTTGTTCTTTTAGAATGGCAACTTCTTGTTCCATTGCACCGATAATGCCGATTTTCATGTGTATATCTCGATAAAGTTTGAATAGATGATAATTGTAACATAGCTATTTAAGCGTGAGGAGATAAGACTCATTGAGAAAATAATCAATAAAATAGCCTTTTTAGTATGGTATTTGCTCGATATGGTTAATTGTTGTTCTAACGGCGTTTTTTTTAATAAAAAGGCTTGCACGAAAATCTGAATTGCCTATACTGCGCATCCACTGACACGGAGCGAGTGATTTAAATCACAGTATGCCTTGTTAGTTTGCTCTTTAAAAATTTGAAACCTATTAATCTGTGTGGGCACTTGTGAGTTGATAATCACTAGTTTGTTTTCACTTTTCGAAGTGATGATAAACAAAATAATCAATGAACTGAGTGACTACACAAAATTACTTTTATG
>JAAGZR010000678.1 GCA_024206155.1 Aliivibrio sp. | reverse complement strand
CATAAAAGTAATTTTGTGTAGTCACTCAGTTCATTGATTATTTTGTTTATCATCACTTCGAAAAGTGAAAACAAACTAGTGATTATCAACTCACAAGTGCCCACACAGATTAATAGGTTTCAAATTTTTAAAGAGCAAACTTCAAATTTCAAGTCTTTCGACTTCCTCCTGAAGCGGACGGTTATAATAGTGATTTAAAATAAAGTGTCAAGCACTAATTTAAACTAAATAACTAAGTTAACCTCACTAACTACTTATCGCTGATTTAACTCAACAACTCCGTGTCAGTGAGGCGGCATTATAGAGAGTCTTTTAGTTCATGCAACTGTTTTTAATCAAAAACATCAAAAATACGCCCAAGTGATTACTTTTAATCCAAACTGCTTATTTATACATCAAAAGTCATCATTTTGAGTCGTAATTAATTGTCCATTCTTTACTTTAAGTTTGATCACTTCGCCTGTTCTTAGTTTTCCACTCAGTATATCCTGAGCTAGAGGGTTCTCTATATAAGTTTGAATTGCTCTTTTTAATGGCCTTGCTCCATAAACAGGATCAAATCCAGCTTCTGCAATTAAATTCAATGCATCGCTTGAAATCTCTAATTGGTAATCTTTTTCATTTAATCGTTTTTCCAAACGTTGTAGTTGTATAGATGCAATATTCTTAATATGTTCTTGACCTAACGGATGGAAAACAACGGTTTCATCAACTCGATTTAAAAACTCAGGTCTAAAGTGCTGGCCAACAACTTCCATTACCAACGCTTTAATTCCCTCATAATCTAGCTCTCCAAAATGTTGCTGGATTTTATCTGAGCCTAAATTAGAGGTCATAATGATCACGGTATTTTTAAAATCTACCGTACGGCCTTGACCATCAGTGAGTCGACCATCATCCAATACTTGCAAAAGTATATTGAATACATCTGGATGTGCTTTCTCTACTTCATCAAGTAATAAGACCGAGTAAGGTTTACGTCTAATCGCTTCCGTTAAATACCCACCTTCTTCATATCCAACATATCCTGGAGGAGCGCCAACTAATCGAGCGACTGAATGTTTTTCCATAAACTCAGACATATCAATACGGACCATCGCATCTTCACTATCGAACATAAAGTTAGCTAATGATTTACAAAGCTCAGTTTTACCTACACCCGTTGGGCCTAAAAATAAAAATGAGCCTATTGGACGGTTAGGATCAGAAAGCCCAGCTCGGCTACGTCGAATGGCATTAGATACTGCTTCAACCGCTTCTCCTTGTCCTATCACTCGCTTATGTAGTTCACTTTCCATCTTTAATAGCTTATCTCTTTCCCCTTCAAGCATTTTATTGACGGGTATGCCCGTTTGACGAGAAAGAACTTCTGCGATTTCACTGTCTGTTACTTTATTCTTTAGTAAGCTCATCTCTTGCATTTCAGCTTGAGCTGCAAGATCCAATTGCTTTTCTAACTCTGGAATACGCCCATATTGCAATTCAGACATACGATTTAAATCGCCAGCACGTCTAGCTATATCCATATTGCTTCTTGCTGTATCTAACTCTGTTTTTATATGTTGAGTTCCAGAAAGTGCTGCTTTTTCTGCTTTCCAAACTTCTTCTAGTTCAGAGTAATCTCGCTCTTTCTCTCTTAATTCAAGATTTAATGAGTCTAAACGTTTTAAGCTAGCATCATCACTCTCTTTAACTAAGGCTTGTTGCTCTATTTTTAGTTGGATAATTTTACGATCAAGTTTATCTAGTGATTCAGGCTTAGAATCAATTTCCATTCGAATACTCGATGCGGCTTCATCGATCAAATCAATTGCCTTATCCGGTAATTGTCTGTCAGATATATAGCGATGAGACAATGTCGCTGCTGCCACAATTGCAGGATCGGTAATTTCAACGTGATGATGAATTTCATAACGCTCTTTTAATCCACGTAGGATAGCGATGGTATCTTCCACTGTAGGCTCATCCACTAATACCTTTTGGAATCTGCGCTCTAATGCTGGATCCTTCTCTATATATTGACGATATTCATCAAGAGTTGTTGCACCTACGCAATGCAGATCACCACGAGCTAAAGCTGGTTTAAGCATATTTCCGGCATCCATTGAGCCTTCACCTTTACCTGCACCAACCATGGTATGAACTTCATCAATAAAGAGAATGATATTACCCTCTTCTTTTGCAAGCTCATTTAAAACCGCTTTTAATCGCTCTTCAAATTCACCGCGAAATTTAGCACCAGCGACTAGCGCGCCAATATCTAAAGACAATACTCTTTTATGCTTTAGCCCTTCAGGCACCTCGCCATTAATAATGCGTTGGGCTAAACCTTCAACAATGGCTGTTTTACCAACACCTGGCTGACCAATAATGACTGGGTTGTTTTTAGTTCGTCTTTGAAGAACCTGAATTGTCCTACGTATTTCATCATCACGCCCAATAACAGGATCAAGCTTGCCTTGCTCTGCTCGCTCAGTAAGGTCTACAGTAAATTTCTCTAATGCTTGGCGTTTTTCTTCTGCATTTTGATCATTAACTTTCTCACCACCACGGATCTCATCAATTGATTTTGAGATCTTCGCTTCAGTAAGCCCAAATTCTCTAAATAAATTACCTAGCGGCCCTTTATCTTCAATAGCAGCAAGCATGAATATTTCAGAAGAGATATAAGCATCTTTTCGCTGTTGAGCAATTTTGTCACACAGATTAAAAATAACACCCATATTTGATGACAATTGTACGTCACCACCAATGCCTGTGACTTTTGGTGCTTTATCTAGGATTTCTGATAGTTTTGAACGAAGTTGGGTTACATCAATATTTAGTAATGTCAGTAGCGGTCGAATTGTACTGCTATCTTGATTTAAGAGAGCAACCATCAAATGAGTTGGCTCGATATATTGATGATCTTGACCCAATGCTAATGATTGAGCATCTGAAATGGCGATTTGAAATTTACTGGTAAATCGGTCTAAACGCATAACCCTCTCCTAGAGAAGAAAAGTAAGTAACTATTACTTCTTAAGTGGGGTTTAGTGCTGGAGAAATCAACTAATGGAAGAGGAAATAAAAAGGTTTATTCAAACCAAATTAAGGTTGCTTGGCGACCAGTTTCTCCCTCTTTTCGATAAGAGAAGAATTGTTCAGTATTTGAATAAGTACACAGATTTGAGTAATAAACCTCTTGAACACCGACGCTCTGTAGACGCTGAGTAGCAAGTAGTTCTAAATTAGCTAGCCATTTATTGTGGTTATGACTTGGTGTAAACGCATTTATCGCTTGAGGATCTTTATCGCAAAATTGTTGTTTAACTTCATCACCAACTTCAAATGCTGTAGGGCCAATGGCTGGTCCACACCATGCAACAAGTTCAGTAGAAGAAAAATGATTTACTGTATTTTCTAAAATACCATCAAGAAGGCCGCGCCATCCGGCATGAGCTGCCGCTACTTCTGTTCCTTCTTTATTGCAAATTACAACAGGCAAACAATCTGCTGTCATGACGCAACATACTTGATTCGCTGTATTTGTATATGCCGCATCAACAGAAGGAGGACTCACTGATTCTGAATTAGGAAGAGTAATAACTTTTGTCGAATGGATTTGATTTAACCACGTTGGTGCAGTCGGTAACTGCGCCAACGTAATCAGTTTTTCACGATTGAGCACAACATCATTGTGATTGTCACCAACATGATCACCTAAATTTAAACTCGAAAATGGGGCTTTAGATACACCATTCAAACGAGTCGTACTAACTACGTTAATATTTTTAGGAGCAGACCATTTTGGTAACAATAACGACATTTAATACTCGTCCTCATGCAATAAACGCTCATCATCACGTAATGCTTGAGATAAAGCGATCATGTCATCAGGGATTGGCGCATGAAACTCCATAACCTCACCGGTCACTGGATGCTCAAAACGCAGCATTGCCGCATGAAGTGCTTGACGATCAAATCCTCGGATCATGTCAATTAACTCCTGTGACGCACCTTTAGGGATACGAGCACGGCCACCATAAGCAGTATCACCTACTAGTGGATGCTGTAGATAAGACATGTGCACACGAATTTGGTGAGTACGGCCTGTTTCAAGACGTAAACGTAAACGAGTATGAATTCGGAAATGCTCAGCAACACGGTAATGTGTTACAGCATCTTTACCTAATTCATGAACTGCCATTAACGTACGCTTTTGAGGGTGACGTCCGATTGGTTTTTCAATCATACCGCCTGCCGTCATACGACCTAATACTACCGCCTCGTATTCACGAGTGATCTTACGTTTTTGTAGCGCACGAACCAAACGCGTTTGAGCTGGAACTGTTTTTGCAACAACCATTAATCCAGTCGTATCTTTATCTAAACGGTGAACAATACCTGCACGAGGTACCTCAGCAATGTTTGGATAATGGAATAATAACGCATTTAATACTGTGCCATCTGGTGTACCAGCACCTGGATGAACCACAAAATCACGAGGTTTATTGATAACTAATAAATCATCATCTTCATAAACAATATCAAGCGGAATGTCTTGAGCTAACCAACGCTCTTCATCTTCTAATTCTGCTTTAACTGTGATCTCTTCACCGCCCATCATTTTTAAACGAGCTTTAGTGATCACTTCACCATTAACGGTTATTTTACCCGCTAGTAGCCATTCTTTAATGCGTGAACGAGAAAAATCAGAAAACAACTCTGCTGCAGCTTGATCTAAACGCTGGCCTAATTGACTTTCTTTTACTGTACTTGTTAACTCTATTTGTTGTGCCATATCGAACTTTTTTTAAATTAGTGGTACTAATTACCAAACAAATACATCATATTTGGTATCATCAACACTGTAAGTGAAATAAACTATCGACCATTGTATCTGTTAACGACGCATTTCGTAATGGATAACTTCAGTTTTTTTAGTCAAGGATCATTTTCAAGCATGAAACGCTTAACACTTTCTTCATTATTAGCCGTCTCTTTACTGGTTGGTTGCTCAAGCAGTGATGATGTTATCCCTGATATCCCACCATCAGAATTATACGCTCAAGCCCAAGAGTCCCTACAAGCAGGTAATTGGACAAGCGCAACAGAACGTCTTGAAGCACTCGACTCTCGCTACCCTTTTGGTGCTTACTCCGAACAAGTTCAGCTCGACCTTATCTATGTATATTATAAAAATGATGATCTTGCATTAGGTTTAGCAACTATAGAACGCTTTAATCGTCTAAACCCAACGCACCCTAAAGCTGATTGGGTCTTATATATGCGCGGTCTAACGCATATGGCTCAAGACCGTAGTTTTATGCATGATTTATTTAGAGTCGATCGTTCAGATCGAGATCCAGAACCTGCGCGTGCGGCATTTAAAGATTTTAAACGCTTATTAGAACGCTACCCTGATAGTTTATATGCAGAAGATGCTCAGACTCGCATGTTTGCCTTAAAAAATCGCTTAGCTGATTATGAATTAGCAACCGCTGATTTTTATCTTCGCCGTGAGGCATGGATTTCAGCCATTAATCGTAGCCAAGAATTGCAACGAACCTACCCTGATACTGAAGCTGCGAGAAAGTCATTAACCATTATGTTAGCGGCTTATAAGGAATTGAAATTAGAAGATGCTATTGCTCGTACAGAAGAGCTTATTGCCTTGAATCCTCAGTAACTTATCAATTAGAAAACAAAAAACCGAACCTTAAAAGAAGGCTCGGTTTTTTTTATGTCTGATATTTAACAAAGGATATGGTCAAGTTCAAAAAACGGATAAGATTAAAAAATAACCATTAGAAACAAAAGGTTGAAATTAACCCCTAAAAACGAATGTTTTCAGTAATCAACCCTTTCAATCTACCTACTTTGGTCAATTCATCAAGTTTTTTTTCAATATAATTTCTCAGGCCTTGTTTGAGATCACATCAACATATCTAATTGGAAACACTATTAAGAATAGTGATCTAGATCACTTTATTTTTCACTCTGGATCCGTAACCTGAGTACATGCCAAACGGGGCAAGAGAGAGGAAAATCAATATGAAAGTAGAAATCACTGGTAACAACATCGACATCACTCCAGGCATCCGTGAACGTATTGAAGGGAAGTTTAAAAAACTAGAAGATAAAAGAAACCTAGACATCATAGGGCGTCATGCTAGCGTTACAAAACGCGCAAATGGTAAACATAAAGTAGAAGCGCAAGCGACTATCGCTGGTGGCAAAGTTGCCGCATCAGCTGAACAAGAAGATCTATTTGGTGCAATTAGAGAGATGTACCAAAAATTAGAACGCCAGCTAGATAAGCTCCAACATAAAGGCGAAGCTCGTCGAGCGACACACGCCCAAGCTCCTGTAATTGAAGAGCCAGAAGTTGACTTAGAAGAGGAATACGAGCAGTAATTAATCGTCAACTCAAACGTTTTCTGAAACAGCGCTCATTTGAGCGCTGTTTTTTCTTGACGCAAACTTATCGATTCCTTATTGTGAATTAACTCTTAATTTACTAGGTTTGCATATTCATGACTGATACCCGTTATTCTCTGGATGAGATCCGTTTACGCCTTAATGAGCTTGATAATGAGCTATTAACTCTTTTTTCTGAGCGACGTAAACTCAGTCTTGAAGTCGCTAAAAGTAAAGTTCAAACCTCGAAGCCTGTTCGTGACCCAAAGCGTGAACAACAATTATTAGTTAAGCTAATAGAGAATGGTAAGGCATTCGATCTTGATGCTTATTATATTACTCAGCTGTTTCATAGTATTATTGAAGACTCAGTTTTACTTCAACAAGAGTACTTTCAAAATCTAGCAAACCCTGAATTAAGCAGAAAACCAATTGCACGAGTTGCCTACCTTGGCTCTAAAGGCTCTTACTCAAACTTAGCAAGTCGTCGTTACTTCAGCAAAAAGAACATTGAGCTTGCTGAATTAGGCTGTGAAAACTTTAGAGAAGTAATAAAAACAGTCGAATCAGGACATGCTGATTACGGCGTATTACCAATTGAGAACACAAGCTCCGGTTCAATAAACCAAGTTTATGATTTACTGCAACATACTAGCTTATATATTGTTGGTGAACTGACTCAACATATAGATCATTGTCTATTAACCACCACAGAAACCTCTCTTGAATCGATTAAAACACTTTACTCTCATCCACAACCACATGAACAATGCAGTGAGTTTTTAAATCGTTTAGATAATGTAGAGCTTATTTCATGCGCAAGTACTGCTGATGCAATGATTACAGTGAAAGAGCTAAATTCACCTGAAGTTGCCGCTATAGGTAACTCTGATAGTGGTAAACTGTATGGCCTTCAATCCTTAATTACCAACATATCAAACCAAACAGAGAATCAAACACGCTTTATTGTCGTAGCAAGAAAGCCAGTTGATGTGTCAGAGCAAATCCCGGCAAAAACCACGCTCATTATGTCAACCTCTCAAGATGCTGGCTCGTTAGTAGAGTCGTTATTAGTTCTTCGTAAGTATGGAATTAATATGACGAAATTAGAATCTCGCCCAATAATGGGAAATCCTTGGGAAGAGATGTTCTATATTGATTTACAAGCACACTTAAAATCAGATGCGATGAGCGCAGCTATCGAAGAACTGACCTCTATCACTCAATATCTAAAAGTTCTTGGTTGCTACCCTATTGAAAATGTAACACCAACAACAATTCCTTTAACTCAATAATGGGCATTGTATGGATGTTATTATTAGTTCATTAAACCCAGCAAAGATTAGCGCAGTAGAAGCTGCGTTTAATCAAACATTTCCAGATACCGTATTTAACTTTATTGGTGTATCGGTTAATAGTGGCGTACCAGATCAGCCGATGAGTTGCATAAATACAAAGCAAGGCGCTATAAATAGGGTTAATAATGCAAAAGTACAATATCCTAATGCTGAATATTATGTAGGCTTAGAAGCTGGTATAGAGGGAAATTCAACTTTTGCTTGGATGATTATTGATAATACTAAGCAAGTGGGAGAGTCTCGTTCATCAAGCTTGCTTCTTCCTCCTGCCGTAATTACAGCAATAAATCAGGGAAAAGAACTTGGTGATGTAATGGATGAACAATTTAATACAGATAATATTAAACAAAAAGGAGGGGCTATTGGTCTATTAACTAATAACCTACTAACAAGAAGTTCAGTCTATCAACAGGCGCTGATTCTTGCTCTTATTCCTTTCCTTCATCCTGAGCGCTTTTTTGAAGTAATGTCGTAAGCCATTCTTTTTCATCTTGAGTATGGCTTTTTAATTCATTTGAGCCTCGAGTGATCGTTGCTACCCCCACCCCTAATAACTGGCTAATTTGTCTTTGGCTTAACTCCCCTTGTAGCAACTCATGACATATATTCACTCGGGCAATTAATGCTTCACGTTCATCAGGCGTCATCAACATGGTTAATAAAGATTGATGCTTATCTTGCTCTGCAGCATTAGCTATCAATGTCATCACCTGTGACCAATCTGAATATTTTGCTGAACCTGACATAAATTCCTCATTACACTAATAAAAAAGGGGGACACTTAGGCCCCCTACTTTATGATCATTCAGAAATAATTAATACTCTAAATTCAGTTCTTTCTCTGATAAGAAACTGCCTTTTTCGCCTAACAAACTGCGATAGTAGGTTTCAAACATCAAAATGTTTTGTACATAGCCACGGGTTTCTTTAAATGGAATCGCTTCTATAAAAGAATAAGCGTCTAATTTTTTATCCGATACCTCTCTCCACAGTTTCACTCGATGAGGACCTGCGTTATAGCCCGCTAGTGCAAAAATACGGTTTCCATCATAATCATCTAATAATCCTTTCAGGTAATTTGATCCTATGTGAATGTTTACATCGACATCATTAAGGTTATCTACCCCTTCATATTTGTCGTAATTAATCTTCTTTGAAGTGTATTGTGCTGTTTCTGGCATAATTTGCATTAAACCACGAGCACCAACTGGAGACTGCGCTTGTGCATATAAACCACTTTCTTGTCTAGAGAGAGACATTAACGTAATTTTGTCTAATCCAAGTTCTTTACTGTAATGCCCAAACCACCACTGGTGTGCAATAGGGAAACGTAAACTTAAATACCCCCACATTCTTCCTTTAATAGTCGCGAGTACCGTGAAGTGATGCCAACGATGCTGAGCCGCATAACTAGCAAGCTCTTTCACTTCCTTTTTAGATGCTCTATTAAGTAAATATTCCCACTCGCTTTTCGCTGTTGGGATCTCATTAAGAGCTATCAGCTCTTTAATACGTGCAAGCTCAACCTTATATTTATCCTTTACTGGTTTAATATTTTTAGGCGCTACGTCCATTGGATACTGAATTGGCTCTCCCAAAATATTGGCAGCAGCGACACTATAGAAATTACGTTGTCCCAATAACTTTCTTAATCGGTCATCAGCTTTAGCCTGCTCACCGTTTTCGCTGTCGATGCGGGCTATCCAAAATTGCCAACGTAAGGACGCTTTACTTTCAGGGCTTAAGTAACCAATCCATTTATCAACGTCATTCCAATCAGCAGCTCGAATAGCAACACGGATCCTACGTTCAATAAACGAATCTTCAGGATGGTTTTCAAGTTGGGCATCTCGCCATTGTGCTAATTCATCTGAATTTGTCGACATAATACTACTGACAATTTGACGTGTAATTTTCACTTGTTCGTCTTTAGAATATTTTTGTTTTTTTACAATAGTAGGTAACATATCAATCGCTTTTTCTGGATTAATACGCCCTTCTCTATCCATCGCGATCAGCGTTAATTTTTTAGTAAAATCAGAAGGTTTATTCTTGTTAGAAAAAGACAGTAATAAATCAGGATCATTAAATAACGTAACGATTTCTTTAGCTTGTGCTTTAGATTCATCTGACTTCAGCATTTTTTCTAGGTATGGAAATAGCGTGTTATTGCGAGCCTTATACACAAGAAGCATACGTTCAATGATCAAGTCATCCGTTAACTTCCCCGTATCAGACCAAGCTTTAAATAAATCATCACACTCATAAGTAACAGAGTTGCCGGTAAGCCATAACTGTTCAGCTCCCTTCCAGGCTAGCGTTTTATCACCAATCTCATTTTTAGCTTGATAGAAATAACACTTCAAATTGGTACTGCTTGGCTCTTGAGGAAAAAAATCCAAAAATTCAGACCAACGTTCATTCAAACCTAATACAACTAAATACTGATATGACAATGAATTTCCAATAGGAAGCGTTTGATTATTATGTATAAAAAATCGAATGTCATCAGGCGTCTTTGAGCTAAGATCCACCCGTAACTGACGATAATCTAAATATGGTGCAAGTGGGTAATCCTTTAAATTGGCTCTCACTACCTCATACTGTTCAAATTTTTTATCCTTTAGCAACTCCTTTGCTTCTTGATATTCAATGCGTGATTCATCTATCGATAATGCTTCTACGGAGTGTACACTCAGTCCAATACACAACGCAGCCATCATTCCTAACTTATGTTGTGTATATTTAATTGATTTTTTAAGCACCTAACCTTCCAACCTTTTTTTACAGACGTACTGATATGAGCGTAAATAAGCGTCTCATTTCTTCCTTTCACTACTTATATTACCCTAGTAACTGCTAGAATGAGTTTTAAACTATGTATCATAAATAGTAAAATGATATTTCCGTTAACCTACTCTAATAAGTGATTATGGCTGAATACGTATATACAATGTCACGAGTGAGCAAAATTGTTCCTCCTAAAAGACAAATCCTGAAAGACATTTCTCTTAGCTTCTTCCCTGGTGCAAAAATTGGTGTTCTTGGCCTAAATGGTTCAGGTAAATCAACATTACTTCGCATCATGGCAGGTTTAGATACCGATATTGATGGTGAAGCTCGTCCACAAGCTGGATTGAATGTCGGCTACCTACCCCAAGAGCCTATACTTGATGAATCAAAAACAGTCCGTGAAATCGTAGAAGAAGCGGTTTCTGATGTTGCGGGTGCGCTAACTCGTTTAGATGCTGTTTATGCGGCTTACGCTGAAGAAGGTGCTGATTTTGATGCACTAGCTAAAGAACAAGGTGAACTTGAAGCACTTATTCAAGCAAAAGATGGTCATAACCTTGAAAATGCATTAGAGCGTGCTGCCGATGCATTACGTCTTCCTGAGTGGGATGCAAAAATTGAATTTCTATCTGGTGGTGAGCGTCGTCGTGTTGCTATCTGTCGTCTTCTTTTAGAAAAACCAGATATGTTGCTTCTTGATGAACCTACCAACCACCTTGATGCTGAATCTGTTGCTTGGCTTGAGCACTTCCTTGTTGATTATTCAGGAACTGTTGTGGCAATTACCCACGACCGTTATTTCCTTGATAATGCAGCAGGTTGGATCCTTGAGCTTGACCGTGGTGAAGGCATTCCATGGGAAGGTAACTATACTTCTTGGCTTGAGCAAAAAGACGACCGTCTAAAACAAGAAGCATCAAAAGAGAACGCTCGTCAAAAAACGATTGAGAAAGAACTTGAATGGGTTCGTCAAAACCCTAAAGGTCGCCAAGCTAAATCTAAAGCGCGTATGGCTCGTTTTGAAGAATTGCAAAATACAGATCACCAAAAACGTAATGAAACAAACGAACTGTTCATTCCGCCAGGTGAGCGTTTAGGTGATAAAGTTCTTGAAGTGAACAACCTAACTAAATCCTTTGGTGATCGTGTTCTGATTGATGATTTATCATTCAGCATGCCAAAAGGGGCTATCGTAGGTATTATCGGTGCCAATGGTGCAGGTAAATCAACACTGTTCAAAATGTTAAGTGGTGCTGAAACACCGGACTCAGGCACAATAGAGCTAGGTGAAACGGTCAAACTCGCATCTGTTGACCAGTTCCGTGATTCTATGGACGACACTAAAACGGTTTTCCAAGAGATCTCTGAAGGCGCTGATATTATCAAGATCAATAACTTTGAAATTCCAGCACGTGCATATTGCTCTCGTTTTAACTTCAAAGGCAATGACCAACAAAAAATCATTGGCGATCTGTCTGGTGGTGAACGCAACCGTGTTCACTTAGCGAAGCTGCTTAAAACGGGCGGTAACGTATTACTACTCGATGAACCTACCAATGACTTGGATGTTGAAACACTACGTGCACTAGAAGAAGCTCTACTTGAGTTCCCTGGTTGTGTAATGGTTATCTCGCATGACCGTTGGTTCCTAGACCGTATTGCAACTCACATTCTAGATTATCGTGATGAAGGTCAAGTGAACTTCTTCGAAGGTAACTATACTGAGTACAGTGATTGGGTTAAGAAAACATTAGGCGCACAAGCGGCTGAACCTCATCGTATTAAATACAAGCGTATGACTAAATAAGTAATAACGATTATTTGATACTTATCATAAGGGCTGCATTAAAGCGGCCTTTTTATTAGACTTACAGCAAACCAGATATCATACTTAGAGATTAAACTTATAATATAAGGATCATATTATGATTGAGCGACGTAAATTCTCACGTGTCGTGTACCAAGCAAACATCACTCTTCAACAAGATGATAAACAATGGAAAGGGACTTTAGTTGATTTATCCTTGCATGGGTTACTTATCGATTTAGCAAATAGCGAAGAGATAAAAGAAAAAAATGAGATTAACGTACGATTCACACTAAATGACAGTGATATTAATATTAGTGCTGAGTGCAAACTAATAAATAAAACAGATAACACGCTAAGACTCTGTATAAGCCACATAGATATTGATAGTATTAGCCACCTTAAACGTCTAGTAGAACTCAATGTTGGAAATAGTGATTTATTATTACGCCAACTCTCTGAGTTAACCACCTTAACCTAAAGTAAATAAGTTTATTCCTATGCCAGATAAAATTCGAATTTCCGTTTCACATAACAAAGGAACGCGCTTTTTCGCTATTTCCCAAAAACGGAAAAATCTTGTTATTTTATCTTTGCTACTTGGGGTAGGTTCATTCTCTCTGAGTGGTTTTGGTCTTCACTATTTTTACCAAAAACAGCAAACTTCTGAATTGGCTATCGCTCAACTTCAAGTACAAAACAATGAACTTAATCAGTTGATTATTGAAAATAACAATAACAATCACGATTTAAATCAACAACTTGAAGCTAAAGAGAATGAGTTCTTAGTAATTAGTCAAAGAGTTGAGGATGTAGAATCCGTTCTTGGTCTTCAAGAACTGTCAGAAAACGAAAATTTACTAGCCGAAAAAACATTAGAACAACGTTTAGATGTCGCAGCCATTGACTCTGCGGTTCGTGCCACGATGTTCCGTTTAATTCCTAATAACACACCACTTGATTTTATTCGTAACTCTTCTAGTTTTGGAAAAAGAACAAATCCAATATCAGGTAAAAGACAACGTCATTTAGGGTTAGATCTTACTTGCAAGCGCGGCACGGAAATTTATGCCCCTGCCGATGGTGTCGTTGAACTAGCTCGAGCAAGCAAAAAAGGCTACGGTAATTTATTAAAAGTTCAGCATTCTTTTGGCTTCATGACCATGTATGCTCATTTACAAAAATTTAAAGTTCGTTCGGGTCAATTTGTTAAGAAAGGAGAATTGATTGCAACTTGTGGCAATTCAGGTAACTCAACCGGCCCTCACCTACATTATGAAGTACGCTTCCTTGGGCGAGTTCTCAATCCACAATCATTTATTGATTGGACACCTGAAAAATTTGAAAGTCTGTTTGAAAAAGAGCGCAGCATTAAGTGGACACCACTGGTTGAAATTATTAACAACGTTGTGAAATTACAGCTAAAACTTACTCAAAAACCCACAATTGAGCAAGTTGAAGCAATTAACACCGTAAAAACAGAGTTACAAACAGTAAAACAGTTAACTCAATAAAAGATTAATAGCATCAAACAAAAAGGTGAGTAAGTGCTCACCTTTTTTATTGTTAATTAACTTCGCTCTCTATGAATAGAATCATTAGCCTGTCTTAGTAAGCCTTTACTTTCAATTAAAAACTGCTCTGCATAATCACCAAACCAATGCTCAACTTCTTTAAAATTATCAATAAAACCTTCACGATTATGATTTTCTAATAATGAGATTGCATCACCAAAACGCTGATGGAATCGTTTTATCATATCAATATTGTCTTCTGATGAAAGGATAATATCAGCGTATAAATTAGGATCTTGAGCAAACAAGCGTCCTACCATTAATAACTCTAAACGATAAATTGGTGAACTTAGATTAAGTAGCTGTTCAATGTCTGGATTTTCTTTAGCAAGATGCTGCCCATAAGCAAAAGAAGTAAAGTGACGTAAAGCTTGAATTAACGTCATGCCATGATCATGCTCTGAGGCTGATATATCACGAACAATCGCTCCCCAAATTTCAAACTGATTTTTAAGCCAAGCGTAACTTTCTTTGTTACGTCCATCGCACATAACAATCACTTGTTTTGCTAAACTAGGGATATCAGGACCAAACATTGGGTGTAAACCAACTACTGGACCTTTATGAATATCCATCATTGCTTGCAGTGGCTTTTTCTTTATGGATGTTAAATCACATAGAATACAATCTTCAGGTAACCCTGAGAGTTTATTAATTACATCAACGGTTAAATTAATAGGAACAGTAACAACCACCATGCCTGCGCCATTTAAAATTAGCTCGGCATTATCCCAATCTTTACTACCAAGAATACGAACCTCGTAACCAGATAAAGTAAACATTTTGGCAAATAAACCACCAAGTTGACCATTACCACCAACGATAACAATAGATCTTAGTTCTGGCTTTAAACATTTGAAACCTGAGTCATTTTCACTACTGTAAGATTCACGCATTGTGCGGCGTAAGATATCTTCAATTAAGGACGGCGGAACCCCTTTATTTTCAGCTTCTTGTCGCCTTGACGCTAACATCGCTGCCTCTCGACTTGGATCGTAAATAGGCAATCCATAGGCACTTTTTACCTCACCGACCTGCTCAACTAAATGCAGGCGTTGAGATAAAAGATCCAACATTTGTTTATCTACCGCATCAATTTGATCACGTAAATGACTCAGTTCTACCGCCATCGCATTCTATCCTTTTAAACGCTCTTCCAATATTGGAGTTAAATCTTTATGAGTATGACGTAATAGTGCCTCAGTTGAATCCCAATTGATACAAGCATCGGTGATCGATACCCCATATTTCATCTCTGATAATGGAATATCAGAAGGTTGATTTCCTTCATTTAAATGGCTTTCAATCATTAAACCAATGATTGATTTATTGCCTTCTCGAATTTGATGGATCACATCTTCTGCAACCAATGGCTGACGACGAAAATCCTTACGTGAATTTGCATGGCTGCAGTCAATCATTAGTGCCGCATCAAGATTTGACTTAGCTAACTCTTCTTCACACTCTGTCACCGATACCGAGTCATAATTGGTTTGTTTACCACCGCGAAGAATCACATGGCCATTAGGATTACCTTGGGTTGTTAATAATGCAACTTGACCTTCACTATTAATCCCCATAAAACGATGACTAGAAGCCGCTGCCTGCATAGCATTAATTGATGTTGATAAACTACCATCCGTGCCATTTTTGAAACCAACAGGAACTGACAAACCACTTGCCATCTCACGGTGTGTCTGAGATTCAGTAGTACGAGCTCCAATCGCAGCCCAACTAAATGTATCACCAATATATTGTGGACTAATTGGGTCAAGCGCCTCTGTTGCTAATGGAATTTCCATTTCAGCCAAATCAACCAGAAGCTGTCTTGCTGAATGTAGGCCGTAATCAATATCAAAAGAACCATCTAAATGAGGATCATTAATCAAGCCTTTCCAACCAACGGTTGTTCGTGGCTTTTCAAAGTAAACTCGCATAACTATATAAAGCTGGTCTTTAAGATCTTCTGCGATCACCTTTAAACGTTTTGCATATTCTTTCGCCGCATCGATATCATGAATAGAGCAAGGACCACATACGATTAATAAACGGTGATCTTTTTTATGAATAATATTAGAAATGGTCTGACGAGACTGTTGAATAAATTGGCGAGCATTGTCGCCTAATGGAATTTTATTTTTTAGTTCTTGTGGTGTGATAAGTACTTGCTCATCACTAATATTAATATTGCTTAATTCACTCTTTTTCATACTCTACACCTGTAAACTTTTATTTCCATTAATAGTCTTTTTAGACAAGTAGAAATAATTTAACATTTATGGAATAAAAATCAATCTATGTAATAAAATAAATACAAAAATATCAAAATGTAATTTATTATTTACACTTAGAGGTGGAGTATAAAAAAAGGTGCGCTGATAACAGCGCACCTTCATAGCACATTTGAGAACGTTCTCGTGTGCGTTACTTTTTAGCCAGCTTCTCTTTGATACGAGCTGATTTACCAGAACGCTCACGTAGGTAGTACAACTTGGCACGACGTACTGCACCGCGACGTTTAACTTCGATGCTGTT
>JAAGZR010000677.1 GCA_024206155.1 Aliivibrio sp. | reverse complement strand
TTTTACAAATACTAGAGCTTTTGGGTTAATAGCAAATTCTACCATTTGCTGCATATGTTTACGTTGTGTTACTTTTTCCAAAGTTTTCTCCTAAATTGTTAAATCGAGGTCATCCAGATTATCATCTGCGATTACACCTACATTATAGTTTGTTAATTGAATTTCTTGTGCTGCTGCCTGTACCTTACTCGAATCAATATATGAGTCCATGTACGGCAGGGGATTTACCGCAGGAATTGCGGTTAAAAGTTCATATTTAAAAGGCAATTTACAGAAGTCATATATAGGCTTAGACATGTATAATACATACTCACCTAGTAATTGCTCATTTAAGCCAATTACTTTACGGTCATCTTTGAAAAGGCATTTACCCCAATCCAATTCTTGTTGGACAACTGAGTCTAAGATTTCAGTACGTTTTGCAGCAGTAGCTTCAAGCGCACTTGCCCATTCAGCGTCTTTCATAAGAATCTTAAATATTTCAAAATCCATACGTGTATGTAAAACTTCATCTCTACAAATTAATTTTACTAATTGCCCAATGCCTTGAAAAATCCCTGTTTCCGTAATTGCAAAAGTAACTGCAAAGGAGCTCATAAAAGCAATAGCCTCTAGGGCAAATAAAGCGGTCAACGTTTCTAAAATTGCACATCTTTTATCAAAGTCAGTTGCATTAGTAGAAATATTTTCCATATTATCAAAAGTTTCTTTAATAACTTTAAGTCTGTTCATTACATCAACATTATCATACAACTCTTGAATCAAATCATTCGGTTGAGCGAATGTTTGTTTAATTATATGAGAATATGTACGTGCATGAATTACTTCAAAAAAGCTCCAGACGGTAGCTAGGTTAAGACATTCTGTGTTAGAGATATATCCCCCTAAGCTTTCAATAATAGACCTAGCAGCAATACTATCCGCTGCAGTTTGGAACATGATAGTTTGAACCATCAAGTCCTTAGTACCTTCAGGTACTGTTAGCATATCCATACGGTCTTGAGTGAGGTCTATCTCATTCTCATTCCATATTTGAGAGACTTGTAACTGGTACAATTCTTCCAATTGAGGATATTGAACATTAATAGTATCAATTATCCCTAGATCTTCACCCAGGAACAATGGATATCCATTTACATGTCCTTTACTGTGTTGATTAAACACTGACATTAATTTCTCCTTACAATTTACAAGCACCTGACTCACACCCACTATCTTCTTCAACTAGTTCAACTTGATCTTGGAAGGAACCTCCTGTGAAGTCATTAGTGTTTGTATAGTACATTGATTTATTACCATATCTGGCTTGAACAACCCATTCTTTTACTAACTGGGTCAAAGGTACTTTGCCTTCAGGATAGTTACTTGGTACTACATAGTAGTCACAACTAATACCTTGGTCAGAGAAGTCTTGAACTACTCCGTAGATTTCAGCAAGTGTATTATTATTGTGTTCCCAAGCTAGCTTATAATTGCCTTGTGGAGCAATATATTGAACTTTACCCTTACGACTAAGCTTTTCAGTAATACGACTACGAACAGGATATAGACCATTAGTTGCATCAGAAAATACAGCAGAAGATTCTGTAGGCATATGTGCTACCAATACTGAGTTTGCTCTATTTTTATGACGTAATGATTCCCAATCTAAATTAAGCTGTGTGTTAGCTTTACGTGTATCAATTGGTAACCATGAATTATCTATACCTTCACAATAGCAATTATTAATCAAAGCATATTCAATAGAGGCTTTGTATAAATAAAATGCATGCTTTTCCGCAATATCGCTTACAAATTGTACAGCATCAGGATGGTCATAGTCTAGTCCTGCATTATATAAAGCACCTGCTAAACCAGTAATACCTACACCTATAGAACGTCTTCTCTGAATACTTTCCTTCATAGAAGGTGTCATCATAGGAGCTTTATCTATAAGAATATTAATAGATTGCACACATATTTTAGCAATATCTTCATATTCATGATGCTCTACTTTATCTACATTAATAGCTGATAAACTGCAGAATGCAGTCTCTCCAGTAGAACACTGACCATACAAGTCATCCATGCCTGTATATGCTTTAGTAGGCAATGCAATTTCCTGACATAAGTTTGATAATGTAATAGTATCAATGAAAGGAGTATGTTCATTGGCTCTAGTCACATTAAAGCAATATACTCTACCTGTCTCACCGCGAGTAGTTAAGAATATCTTAAGTAACTCTCTAGCATTGATAGTACTAGTTGGTGTATGTAGTGAAGCTAATGCATTATACTCATCAGCAGGTAAATGAAAGTTATCATACATAGGACGAGCCAGTAGGTAATCATATAGATTCCAATTTTTATTATGTATAACTGCTTCTAAGAATGCTTCATTATATGCAAAAGAGTAATCAAGTTTATCAATACGTCTGTTCTCAGGTGTACGTTGAGACTTCAATAATAATAATTCTTTAATTTCAGGGTCATGTGCAGTGTAAGTCATAGTAGCTGAACCACCACGAGTTACTTGAGTAAACATTTTAACTGCTTTATCTACTGCAGCATATATAGGTGTTTTGCCTAAATGCTTAACTCTACCTCCTTTAACAGGAGCTCCTTTACTTCTGGTTCGGTATTCAATACCAATACCAGCTTTCTTTGCTGTCATTCTGGTTGAGATATGTTTAGCTGCCTCAATAGACTCTACAGAGTCTCCGCCAGTAATGACACAACAGCTGATCCCATCAAAGTCACCGTTACGGCATCCATTGAGGACAGGTGTGGGCAAATTAATTTTGCCTCTAATAATAGCTTTTGCAAGATTGAATGCATTTTCAGTATCTCCGTGAATTGCTAATCCGATGCCCATTGCACCAATATGTGGAGTCTCAATTACACTATCTTGTTCTTTAATAGCATATTTTTCATTCCACTGCTTTATTTGCCAGAATTCTAATCGGTTATCAAATACTTCTTCATACCAATCTTCCCAAATAGGATTATAAGTAGGCATTGTATCTTTATCCCAATATCCGAAATCAATCATTGTTTCAAATATTGTTTTAAAGTCTGATCTATCTTGGAAACCTAATACAGTTTTCATTCCCGAACGAATAGTAGCAAACTCCAATCTTGCTGCTACTCTAGACCATTTTATATCTTCTTTTGACAGACATACTTTAATCATAGTTTCCTGAATATCTTCAGTTGAACTACCTTCTACTAATCGTTTATATGTTTCTTTTGCTAACTCTGACCAAGATACTCCATGTTTAGTGGCATATTGAGCCCACTTATTTAGTTTATCTGGATCAAAGTTTTGAACAGAACCATCACGTTTAGTCACTGTCTTTATCATCTTTTTCCTCCGTTTCTGGAATTTCATCTAAGCTGATTAATTCAGCACGTTGTAATACATCATTAGTAAATATATCTCGTGTACTGGCATAAATTACTGCTTCTTCAGCAGTTTTACCTAAGTCCATTGCAGCCAAAGCAAATTGACTTCCTGAACCAATAGCAAAAGGTTTATCTTCCCTGAGTTTACAACTTTGGTCACCAGCATAACCCCATAGTTCACCTTCATAGGTAATACCTAATAAAGATGCTTGTCCTAATTCTTCAAAAGGAATTCCTCTAATGTGATCTACTTGTGTATAATCATTAATTATTTTTATGATATCCATAGCATCTTGGTATGCTCCTGAAATACCTACAACAGTAAAAGGACCTACATTAGTAAAGATTTTTTGAGCATCTTCTTCGTAAATCATGTCTCCAATACTGGAACGACTATCGGATACTAGCGTTTTAGTATCATACGCAATTGTTGTCATTATTCTGCCTCAAATGCTTTAACAAATGTTTTACATAGACCGCTACGTACTATGTCATCACTTGTAAATGAATGTGTTGAGATAGGTAAGT
>JAAGZR010000676.1 GCA_024206155.1 Aliivibrio sp. | reverse complement strand
TGATAATGGCTAATCATAATCAAGAAAACTCACAACAAAGTGATATGGCTGAAAAGCTAATCGCCGTTAACCGCGTTTCAAAAGTGGTTAAAGGTGGTCGTATTTTCAGTTTTACTGCACTAACAGTTGTTGGTGACGGTAATGGTCGTGTTGGTTTTGGCTACGGTAAAGCACGTGAAGTGCCTGCTGCTATCCAAAAAGCAATGGAAAAAGCACATCGTAACATAGTAACAGTTGACTTGAAGGGAACTACTCTTCAACATCCAATCAAGGGTCGTCATTCTGGTTCTAAAGTTTACATGCAACCAGCTTCTGAAGGTACAGGTATCATCGCCGGTGGCGCGATGCGTGCAGTACTTGAAGTTGCAGGCGTTCAGAACGTATTGTCAAAAGCATACGGTTCTACTAACCCAATCAACGTAGTTCGCGCTACTGTTTCTGCCCTAGCGAATATGCATTCGCCAGAAGGCATGGCAGCTAAACGTGGCCTTAGCGTTGATGAAATACTGGGGTAATTCAGCATGTCTAAAACAGTTAAAGTAACACAAGTAAAAAGTTCTATTGGTCGTTTACCGAAACATAGAGCTACATTGAAAGGCCTTGGTTTACGTCGTATCAATCATACAGTTGAGTTAGAAGATACTCCATCTGTACGTGGTATGATCAACAAGGTTTATGACATGCTTAAGGTGGAGGATTAATAATGCATTTAAATACTTTATCCCCTGCACCGGGCTCTCACAAAGCTAAAAAGCGTTGTGGTCGTGGTATTGGTTCAGGCATCGGTAAAACTGGTGGTCGTGGTCACAAAGGTCAGAAGTCTCGTTCTGGCGGTAGTGTACGTCCTGGTTTTGAAGGTGGTCAAATGCCATTGAAACAACGTTTACCTAAATTTGGTTTTACTTCACGTAAATCTTTAGTTCGCGCTGAAGTTCGTTTACACGAATTAAACCTAATCACTGGTGATGTTGTTGACATTCATGCGCTTAAAGACGCTGGCCTAATTACACGTAATATCGTAGCTGTTAAAGTTATGTTATCTGGCGAAATTACTCGTCCAATTACATTACGTGGTATTGCTGTAACTAAAGGCGCACAAGCAGCTATTGAAGCTGCTGGTGGCAAAATCGAGGAATAATACACAATGGCTACACCAGGAATGGCTACTTCACAAGGTAGTAAAGGCGCAGGCGGTTTGTCTGAGCTAAAACAAAGATTATGGTTCGTATTCGTTGCCTTAGTTGTGCTTCGTTTAGGATCTTTTGTGCCAATCCCTGGTATTGACGCCGCTGTATTAGCTCAGTTCTTTGAACAACAAAAGGGCACCATTGTAGAAATGTTTAACATGTTCTCCGGTGGTGCACTTGAGCGAGCCTCAGTATTGGCGCTAGGTATTATGCCGTACATTTCAGCTTCAATTATTATGCAATTGCTTACTGTAGTTCATCCTGCAATGGCAGAGCTTAAGAAAGAAGGTGAAGCTGGACGTCGTAAGATCAGCCAATACACACGCTACGGCACTTTAGTTCTAGCAACAGTACAATCGATAGCGATTGCCAGAAGTTTACCGG
>JAAGZR010000675.1 GCA_024206155.1 Aliivibrio sp. | reverse complement strand
TCACCTGCTAATACACCACCTTGAACTGCAGCACCCATTGCGACTGCTTCATCAGGGTTCACGTCACGACGTGCTTCTTTACCGAAGAATTCAGCTACTTTAGCTTGAACCATAGGCATACGTGTTTGACCACCCACTAGGATAACGTCAGTGATGCCATCAATAGTTAGATCTGCATCTGCTAGAGCTACTTTTAGCGGTTCAAGCGTACGAATTACTAGGTCTTCAACTAGAGATTCCAGTTTTGCACGCGTCACTTTAATGTTCATGTGCTTAGGACCCGTTGCATCAGCAGTAACGTATGGTAAGTTTACGTCTGTTTGTTGAGCTGAAGACAATTCAATCTTCGCTTTTTCTGCTGCTTCTTTAACGCGCTGCATAGCCAGTGGATCATTTTTTAAATCAACACCTTGTTCTTTTTTGAACTCATCAACTAAGAAATTGATCATACGGTTATCGAAATCTTCACCACCTAGGTGAGTGTCGCCGTTTGTCGCAAGCACTTCGAACGTTTGCTCGCCATCAACGTTGTCGATTTCAATAATAGAGATATCAAATGTACCACCACCAAGATCGTATACTGCGATAGTGCGCTCACCACCTTTTTTATCTAAACCGTAAGCCAGTGCTGCCGCTGTTGGTTCGTTGATGATACGTTTAACATCAAGACCTGCGATACGACCAGCATCTTTCGTTGCTTGACGTTGAGCATCGTTAAAGTAAGCAGGAACAGTAATTACCGCGCCAGTTACTTCTTCGCCAAGGAAGTCTTCCGCTGTTTTCTTCATTTTTTTAAGAATTTCAGCAGACACTTGAGGCGCAGCCATTTTTTGGCCTCGCGCTTCAACCCAAGCATCACCGTTATCAGCTTTAACGATTTTGTATGGCATGATTTCGATATCACGTTGAACTTCTTCGTCTTCAAAACGACGACCGATCAGACGCTTAATCGCAAACAACGTGTTTTGTGGATTAGTAATAGCTTGACGTTTAGCTGGCTGACCTACAAGAGTTTCGCCATCTGTGTAAGCAATAACCGATGCAGTTGTACGTTCGCCTTCTGCATTTTCTAAGATACGTGGTGTGTCGCCATCTAAAACAGCAACACAAGAATTCGTTGTACCTAGGTCGATACCAATGATTTTACCCATAATAATTTTTCCTTTGAATTCGCATTAGTTATTTTAATGCAAATATTTTAAATTAGATGTTTTTTGTAAGCGTAAACCGAGTATAAAGATATAGGTTTACGCTATTCTCAATGAAATATATTGCTATTTGTTGATGGCAATCTTACGTGCTTGCATCGGTTCTGGAACTTCTCGAACAAGATCGATATGAAGTAATCCATTTTCCATGCTTGCAGCAGAAACAGTCATATAATCAGCAAGTTGAAATTTTCGTTCAAAATTGCGCTCTGCAATGCCTTGATAGACGTAAGTTGGTTTTATTTCAGATGAGGTAATTTCACCTGACACAATCAGCATATGTTCATTTTGAGAAATTGTTAACGAATCTTCAGAGAAACCAGCAACAGCCATTGTTATACGGTAGTTGTTCTCGTCTTTCTGTTCGATGTTATATGGTGGGTAACCATTTTGAGATGGTTTGTTAGCGCTGTTCTCTACAAGATTAAACAGGCGATCAAAACCAATGGCATGACGGTATAGGGGAGAGAAATCGATATTACGCATAATACTATCCTTTTAAATAAGCAATAGTTCTCAACGCGATTAAGCGAGGAGAAAGAACTCATATTCAGAGTCAATATAGACTCATTAATGACATATGGTTCAAGATTAAATGTTAGAAACAACGCTACTATTCTTTAGTAAGTAATCAGTAGAGCCGCTTCATTTTGATAACGTTTTGTTCCCTATAATAAGGCGAACCAGTTATCAATGAACTCCAAATGGCAATTCATGTAATCAATATATGCTTCCGAAACTTTGCTGTCAACACTTAGATTAGAAAATTTAATGATTTTTTTTGATTTGTATTTTTAATGTAGAGATTCACTTTAAATGATGATTGATCTTTTAGGTGTTATAATCGAGAGATACTTTATTCTTTTCCATTAGTTGGAATGATATGTTCGATCAAATCAAAGCATTCATCAACCCAAGTAAAAATCCTGATTTAACTCAAGCTCACGAGTTTCAGCGCAAGTATTTACCTACCTTATGGCTACTCGGTAAAACTGGTGCGGGTAAATCCTCTTTCATCCAAACGTTAACTGGACTTTC
>JAAGZR010000674.1 GCA_024206155.1 Aliivibrio sp. | reverse complement strand
CTTTCCTTTATTCATTAAACTCTCCATTTATATTTATACACACTATCGAAAAATATAAGCCCTCGTTAATGGGCAAATAATATGTTGGCTAAAATTTGTGAGGCACGAACAAAATGCCAACTGTAATTTGTCCGGCTTGAAAACCCTTGTTAGGTTTAAATTTACTGAACCCCAACCGGTATTAATTTATTCGCAATGTGAAGGCCCATAAACCTTGGCTTTAGCAATTAATGATTCTTTAAGAGAAGTTAATTGTTCACTATGATAAGTCTTACTGTTTTGAAAAAGTGGGTTGCGACTTCTAAATTGCGTATCGGCAACATAACTGTCTAAGCCTGTGGTTGATAGGTATTTCAAATTCTCTTCACTGTGAAAGCCGCTGTCGGCGGTGAACTTCGCCTGACTTAACGCCTCTGGCGTGCCAAGCTGCTTTAATTGATTCGTTAATTGTTCAATAGCAGGCTTTAATGTTTGTTGCTCTCCTACGCTTCCCCACGTTTGCGCTTGCAGAATAATCTGGTGCTTATCATCGTTAATCGCAATGCCATTGTAGCCTTGGATAGTGCCTTTGCTTGTTATCATTTTTGCACTGTCTGGGTCGGTGATATTACTTTTAACAGGCTTACCTCTACTGCCGATTTTATCTTGGTTATTGGCAAGGAAAGTTGCTATTTTTGTGGCGCTATTGTCGAGTTTAGTTTTTTGTTTGAGGTCGTGTTCAACCGCTGCTTCATTCAGGCTATCTTGGGCTTGGTGACGTGCAATAATTCGTTGGCTGGCTCTGCGTAACTTGGCTTCTTTACGCGTTAACTCTTCTATTGTGCCACTCCATGCTTTACTCGCATTTGACTTTATTTTACAACCATCAATGGCAAACATGTGCCGACCAATTAACCCTTCTTTGTCACAAATCATCAAGACTTGCGTAAATAATGGCGTTATCTGGTCTTTCATTCTCGTCACGAATGAAGCAATGGAAGTATAATGAGGTTGTACATCTCCTGATAAACTCATGAAGGTGATATTAGTGGCACAAGCGTTCGCAATGCGACGACTTGTAATCATGCCCCGCGAATACGCAAACAATATGATTTTAAGCATCACCGACGGTGAATAG
>JAAGZR010000673.1 GCA_024206155.1 Aliivibrio sp. | reverse complement strand
TTTTTGTCTATGTATTCTATAGCTCCGTAAGCCTGTATGTTATTGTTGTTTACAGACGTTACTGAAGGAAATTTATTAAGTCCGTGGTTGATTGTCCACACTGCTGACGGTGTATTTTGCGTAAATACAAAAGTTTTATCAGTACCTAGCTTTGCTATACTGAAATTTGCTACATCATACACGTCTTGATCTGTAAGCACGCCGTTACCACCAATATACTCTAGTGTTAATGTATAAAAGCTGTCACCATTGTCAGTGTAACCTGTTACCTTATAGTGACCAAAGATGCTTATACCGTTTTGCTCTGATATAAGTATGTCTGAATTTACAAGGTAGGTCATAAAATCCACTACATTTTGACCGCCTTTGTCTGTTACATGTATATTTAATGATGTAATCGCTGAAAAAGCAGTTCCATCAGCAACACCGTAGAAGTCACCAGTACCCACCTCGCTAGCATCTGCTTCAAACTTATATACCATTTGAGCAGACACAGATATCTTACCTTTTATGTTAAGGTACTTTGCTACATCTTTTGCTAAAAAGTTCTTTGTTTGTCTGTTTGGGCTGGCGGTACCTACCCAAGCGTCGTTATCCTGTACTGTAGTATCCTTAGGATACGAGCTTATTCTTGCCATTTATTAATGTGCTTTTGCTTGTATTACTATCCACTCAGTTCCGTTAGACCAAAGTGATACTCCTTCGTATTGTTTTGATATTTCAAAGAAAGCCGCTCCGTCAATAGTCTCACCAGATTGTGCAGTTATTTGTACTTTGTCTGAGGCTCCGTTTGGAAACGTGGAGTTTGTTACAAATCTTATATTTCTGTACGGTATAGTTGCGGCTGACGGTATATTGAGTACGTAAGTACCATTACCGCCTGTCCAACCTATTTCAACAATGTTGTTATCAGCTGAGTATGTAGAAGACCCTCCAGCTGATGCTGTAACTTGAAATGGTATTAGCTTAGCTACAGCGCCAGAAACTATATCAGTTGAATCTGTCCATGTAACATTTCCACTCGCATCACCAACTAATATCTGCCCAGCGGAAGATGGTATATTAGCTGAACTATCTTTAATAGGGCATTGTATTTCTAAATATTCACCGTCTACTAAAACATTACCATTAAATGTACTAAGACTCTCAACAGTTAAATTTGAATTACATTGAATACTACCTTGAACAGTAAAGTCATCTTCAACGTCTAAATTAGCTTCAATTGTTATACCTTGAGCTAAAGCATCTTGAATAATTACCGAATCACCTATCGCTTGTCCATTAGGTGTGAACATTGCTATAGTGTTTAGCGTACCAGAGCCAGTGATACCACTAGTCGATGTTACAATGTATGAACCTAAAGCATCCACAGTAAAACTCTTAGTTGAGTTTTCAAGTACCGTGTCGTCTTTTACTTGCGTACCTATTAGTAGATCCGCTCCTTTTGGCGTAGCCGTTGGGTATGTATTAATTATTGCCATTTTATTATTTTAATGTTGCTCTGTTAGTAGTTGGGTTATAAGTATAATCACTAGCTGGACGATCAG
>JAAGZR010000672.1 GCA_024206155.1 Aliivibrio sp. | reverse complement strand
ATGATCCGGTGAATACGTTCCCGGGCCTTGTACACACCGCCCGTCAAGCCATGGAAGTTGGGGGTGCCTGAAGTCCGTCACCGAAAGGAGCGGCCTAGGGTAAAACTGATAACTAGGGCTAAGTCGTAACAAGGTAGCCGTACCGGAAGGTGCGGCTGGAACACCTCCTTTCTAGAGAAGATGTTCTTGTTATACGATTTTACATAAAGAAGTTTTATTCTTTTTGCTGTTGATTTTAAATATATACAGAGTAATCTAAGAGATATAGAAGATAATTACAAAGTCTCGTAGCTCAGCTGGTTAGAGCGCTACACTGATAATGTAGAGGTCGGCAGTTCGAGTCTGCCCGAGACTACATAATTAGCTTTTTATATTTTAGGATTATTTTGAAGGAAATTCTGGAGGTTGAGATTTAGAGTACTACTCCTAGTCCGCTTTTGAGAATTTTGCTTAATGGGGGATTAGCTCAGCTGGCTAGAGCGCCTGCCTTGCACGCAGGAGGTCATCGGTTCGACTCCGATATTCTCCACAATTAGGTACTAATTATTTAGTATTTAACTTGAGCGGAATCATTTATAAATGGTGGTTCTGACTCAGAACATGTTCTTTGACATATTGGTAAAAATAAGAGATATCGTAAAATTTAATCAATAAATTTTATTTATTGAGCTATTAAGATAGAATTAATATAAAGAGTTCATAGATGTAGTAATACATCTTGCAAAAAGTACAATAAGCTAGATAAGGGCGCATGGCGGATGCCTAGGCTCTCAGAGGCGAAGAAGGACGTGATAAGCTGCGATAAGCTGCGGGGATCAGCACATATGATTTGATCCGCAGATTTCCGAATGGGGCAACCCACTATGTTGAAGACATAGTATCCTTTAAGGAGGCGAACCCGGTGAACTGAAACATCT
>JAAGZR010000671.1 GCA_024206155.1 Aliivibrio sp. | reverse complement strand
TTGTAGATGGTATAGAGTTTAAGTCAGGACTTGAAGCATATATGTATAAAGCTTTGAAAGAAGCAGGTATACAGGCAGAGTACGAAGGGGTAAAATATGAAATTACCCCTTCATTTGACTTTAAGAATAAATGTTATGAACGACAATCAAATGGAAAAGGCGAGTATAAAGATCGCGGAAGCAAGAAAATACTTAAGATCTCTTACACACCTGATTTTACAGGAAGGGGATTTATCATTGAGTGTAAAGGAAGGGCAAACGAATCTTTTCCTCTACGTTGGAAACTATTTAAGAAATATGTCAGCGAACGACTTCATAGCGTTACTCTATATAAACCACAAAATCAAAAAGAATGCGACGAAACCGTAAGCTTAATACTTGGGAGCAAAAAGACTTAGCTAGAAGAAAGTACGCTGAACGTAAGTTACAAAAGTTTATTGACTGGAGTATAGAACAAAAAGGATTTTTAAAATATAAAGAACTTGTAGAATATGAAAGAAAGTACTTTGCTAGAGATGCAAAATAAAATTAAAGCTTTAACAAATGTTGTTCAACATTTAATGAACGAAAACACGCAGTTAAGAGATCTAGCTGTTGGAACATTAGAAACTCTAAAGTTAATGGACGGTTACGATCAAGCTATAGAGAAACTAAAAGAAAGTTTAACTAAAAAAGAAGGTAAGAAAGATGGAGTTATCGAACAAGATACTAAGTGATATCACAGTGTACATGAAGTATGCTAAGTACATACCAGAACTAAACCGAAGAGAAACATGGCATGAGCTTGTAACTAGAAACAAGAATATGCACATTAAAAAATACCCTGATTTAAAAGATGAAATTGAAGAAGTTTACAAAAGTGTGTATAGCAAAAAGGTGTTACCATCTATGCGGTCACTACAGTTCGGTGGTAAACCGATTGAGATATCACCTAATCGTGTTTATAATTGTGCTTACTTACCTATCGATCATATTGAATCGTTTAATGAGATAATGTTCTTATTGCTTGGTGGTACTGGTGTAGGTTATTCAGTGCAACAACATCATGTAAGTAAATTACCTCCATTAAATAAACCATATAATAAAAGAACTAGAAGGTTTTTAATAGGTGATTCAATTGAAGGTTGGGCTGACGCTATTAAAGTATTAATGAAGTCATACTTTGGTGAAAGAAGATCTTCAAGAATAGAGTTTGATTACTCTGATATTAGACCTAAAGGAGCTATGTTAGTAACGTCTGGTGGTAAAGCACCTGGACCTCAACCACTTAAAGAATGTATTGTAAAAATAACAGGAGTCTTAGATTCAAAAGTAGATGGAGATACTCTCTCCACTATAGAAACACACGATATAGTTTGCCATATTGCAGACGCCGTTTTAGCTGGTGGTATACGTCGAGCAGCATTGATAAGTCTGTTTTCAGCGGACGACGACCAGATGATCTCTTGTAAATCAGGTGATTGGTGGGAAACAAATCCTCAACGTGGTCGTGCTAACAACTCTGCTGTACTTATGAGACATAAAATTACTAAAGAGTTTTTTATGGATCTTTGGAAACGTGTTGAATTATCAGGTGCTGGTGAACCTGGTATATATTTTAACAATGATAAAGACTGGGGTACAAACCCTTGTTGTGAAATAGCTTTACGACCATATCAGTTTTGTAACCTGTGTGAAGTAAATGCTAGTGATATTGAATCACAAGAAGATTTTAACAACAGAGTGAAAGCAGCTGCGTTCATAGGAACGTTACAAGCAGGTTATACTGACTTTCATTATTTAAGAGATGTATGGAGAGAAACAACAGAGAAAGACGCTCTGATAGGGGTTTCAATGACTGGAATAGGAAGTGGAACAGTCCTAGGATACGACATGACGAAAGCCGCTCAATTAGTAAAAAGAGAAAAC
>JAAGZR010000670.1 GCA_024206155.1 Aliivibrio sp. | reverse complement strand
TTGTGGTGAAAATGGATTTACTAAACTAGAACCAGCTGGTGGCACGTTAGTCATTGGTTGAACCATTTGCTGTTGAGCTAATGGATCTACTATACCAACTTGCTTAGCTGGTGAGTCGTAATTCATGTTTGCGGCTGAGCATTTTGAATGCACGGGTGATCCGCAGCTTGGACATTTTGCCATAATTATCTATATTTATCTTTATTAACGTTATGTATTGCTTTTGTTAAAACCTTGTCTGTATATGTTTTACCACGTATAATGCTATTAGATTCAGATGTAGGTATATCTTCTTTACCTAGCATCATTCTGTAAACACGCTTTATAAGCTGCTTACATTTAATAGATGTTTTATATATATGGTATTTCTGTGTGGTTCTATTTCTATGACGCCACACAACTATCCAGCCTTCTTTTAATAATCTATTCCACCGACGATTGTCCCAACTGTAAGAGTAGCTTCCATCTTGAAAGTCTTTTTTTCTAAACATGTCTATACAGTCTAAGTAAATTAATAACTCTAGATCTGCATCGTTTAGATCGTTGTTTCTACAAGCCCATTTTCTTATGATTCTGTAATGCTTCATAAGGTTGAGGTCTTTTATATCATCAGCCTCTAGTCTTCTCATAAAACAACTACAACATCACCGACTTTGATAACGTGGTAAGTCTCTTTTTCAACTTCTATTTTATGCCCAGCGTGTCGGTCATATAGAATAATATCATTTCGCTTTAAACCTTGTATCTCATCACCAACAGAGTGAACTGTTGCTTGAACGTATCTAATATCGTCTCTGTGATTCTCAGCTAAAAGAAGACCACCTTTTGTTTTGGTGGTACCTTCTTTTGCTTTTTTTATAATAATGTTTCTACCTATTGCCTTCATTAATTCTTAAATTATTAATTACACAATCTGTAGATAATATCGTTGTTGCTACTGAAGCTGCATTTTGAAGAGCGCTCTTGGTGACAAGTAATGGGTCTATAATGCCGTGTTTAATCATATTTACCATTTTTCCTGTAACCACATTGTAGCCTTGTCCTTTTCTTGCTGGTATATCTATGTTTTCTACACCAGCGTTGTCTAATATAGTTTTAAAAGGAGCTTTTATAGCCTCTAGTAAAACTGTTTCGCCAACAGACTTAGCTTTTAAGTTTGTAGCAGCATTAAGTAAAGCAATACCACCACCAGGAACAATCCCTTCTTTTATAGCAGCTTTCGTAGCACAAATAGCGTCTTCAACTCTATCTGTTTTTTCTTTTAATTCTATTTCAGAATTAGCACCTACTTTTACTATAGCTACTTTAGCTGATAGCATTGCTAATCTTTTTTCTAGTTTAATAAGCTTGTTAGGGTTTTTCTCCTTTGAAAGCTTTTCTTTTAAGTCTTTTATAACGTTTAAGACTTCTTCATTTGGTTCATCTATTTGAAGTATTGTATCTTCGTGCGATGTAACACTTTTAACACAAGTGCCTAAATGGTCAACTTGAACCATATCCATATCATCACCTAAGTCTTCGTTGATGATTGTAGCGCCTGTAAGTAATGAAAGGTCTTGAAGCATCTGCTGCTTGTTTATGCCGTAAGTTGGCGCGTCTATGACGTTAACCTTTATAGCACCTTTCATTTTATTCATTGCCAGAGCTGATAAAACACCTTGTTCTAAATCGCCTATAATAAGCAAAGGTTTGTTGTTTTTTATTACGTACTCTAGCACAGACTGAATTTGTCTAATACTTTCAACTGGTGATTCTAGTAAAAGCACTAACGGCTTCTCTAACTCAGCAGTTTTATTTGCTTGGTTTGTTATAAAGTGTGAGTTTTTTAAACCTTTATCATATTGAACACCATCAACTGTTTCTACAAATGTATTACCATCTGACGATGTTTCCATCATAACTACGCCCGTGTTATCGACAGCTCTAAAAGCATCAGCTATTATACCACCTAATTCTGGGTCGTTGTTTGTGGATATTGTAGCGATTTGATCTATCATATCACCTTTAACATCTACAGATGAAAGTTTTAAAAACTTAACAACTTTACTAACGGCATTGTTAATACCGTTTTTTAACTCTCTTGAGTTTGTTTTATCAGCAACCTTATAAGCTTCTTCTAATATAGCGTGAGCTAACACTGTTGCTGTTGTAGTTCCGTCCCCTGCTTCTTGTACAGTTTTACGTGCAGCTTCTTTTAAAAGCGTAGCACCCATATTTTCTACAGGATCTAGTAATATTATTGAATCAGCTACTGTTACACCATCTTTTGTGATTATTGGTCTTCCTGAGCCGTCTTCTAACATTACACAGCGGCCACTAGCTCCTAATGTAGAGCTAACGGCTTTTGTGAGTTTCTGTATTCCTTTAAATACCTCAACTCTGGCTTCTTCACCAAAGTTAAGATTCTTGACAATTGCGTCTGACATAATTTAATTTAATTTGATTTAAGTAGTTGGTTTATTTAAAGGTTTTTACTACTTTAGGTCCGTTGATAAATTCAACTTTCTTATTGTAGTGCTCGACAGTCTTATCAATAGATGTTTCAGCCGCTTCAATTGTTTCACGTCGTGTTACATCTTTCCATTCGTTTTCATTTCGAATATCTTGATATTCTGTCTGGTAATAACCGTTTGGTAGTTGAACTATACGCCAATTTTTTTTATCAGCAATATGCTTCCACAGTTTTAAACGGTTTTCATCTGGTTGTTGTTGACTACTCCAAGAAGTAGTCTCGTAAAAAAAAGTCATTTGGTTTTGGTATTATGTTAATTTTGGTTATGCACTTTCCCGTGCCAGGTATGTTTATATCATCACTTGTAAAAAGAAATATTTACTTATTCCTCTATTGTCACTGGTGGCTCAGGTTGTTCACCTATTGTCATAGTTATAGATGTTGGGTTTTCTAGTTCAGCAATTTGTGAAGCAATACTGTCTTCAATGCTTTGAACCTGCTCTTCACCCATTGCGTCTTTTGTCCAACCAACAACAACTTCGTTTGTTAATTCATCAAAAGGGATAAAAGGAGTTTCAGGGTTTAAAGGTACTACTTGAGTTCCAATATTAGTTGCTGAATAAGCATTTCCTTGTGGATCTAATTGATCCGAAGTTCCAGTTACAATCCAGTGCACGTTGTACACTACATCTGTTTCACCTTCTTCTTGAGGGTGTACGTCTACTGTTTTACAATTCCAATCGTATGTCATAATTTTTATTTTGATGGATTAAACTTATAGGTTGAGTCTCCTATAGTTATTTCTAATTGATTAGCTTTACTATTAAATCTTATAGATTTTATATTATCTAAATGACTGTTTCCGTTAGTACCGTT
>JAAGZR010000108.1 GCA_024206155.1 Aliivibrio sp. | reverse complement strand
CAACCTAACGAAGAACTTGAGCAGGAGATTAAACCAGTAACTAATGATCCACAACCCAAGAGTAAGCGCGAACCCGTAAGCAGACTTGCTAACGACTTGATCTGCCTTGCTGGCGAGGCGGCTCAACTGATGTTGCAATCGCACTTGATTCATTTCAATTACGAAGAAGCTAACTTTTTTGGTGTTCATAATTTCACCAAGGAACAATATGAAAAACACCAGGAACAATTGGATCGTCTTGGTGAGCTGGTGCGTTCTCTTGATTTCATGATGCCAATGTGCGGCAAGGGTCTTCTGGGTTCGTACAAAAAATTTGATCATGTTGATTCATATAGCGGTGGATCAATGCTTTATATCTATTATAAAAACCTTGAAGAGTTTGGAATGAATGCTAAGAAGGCCGCCAAACTTGCAGCGAAGCAAGAAGCATACGATATCGAAAACTATTGTGGTGAACTAATTGAAGATGCTTTCAAATCTTCTTGGATGATTAAAGCTATGCTGCGCAAGAACTAAGATACTCCACAGCATTTAGCAATTGATTTGGGTCATCATTCATATGGCCCAATGCAACATTACATTTGTGACATAATAAGCCACGTATTTTATTTGTTCTGTGGCAATGATCTACGTATAAAGGTTTGATTGGTTTACAGTTGCAAATTTTACAGCAATGGTTTTGTGTGGCTGACATATTATTGTATTCTTCTTCTGTGATTCCATAACGATGCTTGAGGTTATGTTTGCGACTAGCCACTAACACTATTTACTTTTATAAATACTAACAAAAAAGCGGGTGATTAGCCCGCTTGATATTCCTTAAACCGTCCCGTTCAAGAACATGTTGTAGCTAGAAGTTAAGATGCGTTCGACTAT
>JAAGZR010000669.1 GCA_024206155.1 Aliivibrio sp. | reverse complement strand
TTTTACCGATCCTGGCGGTCTACTTTATTACGTTTACTATGTTGGTATTGAGACAGGGATATTTCCACTCTTGATCTTCATGGGAGTTGGTGCGATGACTGACTTTGGTGCGCTTATTGCGAATCCTAAAACGTTATGGCTTGGTGCTGCTGCGCAAGTGGGTATTTTTGCAACATTATTTGGTGCGATTATGCTTAACGTTGTTCCGGGTATGGAGTTTACATTAGCTGATGCTTCATCAATTGCTATTATTGGTGGTGCTGATGGTCCAACAGCTATCTTCTTAGCTAGTAAATTATCCCCTGATTTATTGGGTGCTGTTGCTGTTGCTGCATACAGCTATATGGCTTTAGTGCCAATTATTCAGCCTCCAATAATGAAGGCACTAACTACACCAGAAGAGCGCAAAATTAAGATGGCCCAATTGCGTCATGTTGGTAAAGCGGAGAAGGTCATTTTCCCGCTAGCAGTTCTTCTTATGACGATTCTATTTTTACCATCAGCAACGCCGTTAGTTGGCATGTTCTGTTTAGGTAATTTGATGAAAGAGTGTGGTGTTGTCGATCGTTTATCTAGTACTGCTCAAAATGAACTGATCAATATTGTGACCATCTTCTTAGGACTCGGTGTTGGTTCAAAGCTAGAAGCTGAAACCTTTTTGAACGTTGAAACGTTAGGCATTTTATTACTAGGTGCGGTTGCTTTCAGCGTAGGTACTGCTGGTGGTCTAATTATGGCTAAGATATTAAATAAGTATTCGAAAGAAGATATAAACCCATTAATTGGTGCTGCTGGAGTATCAGCCGTGCCAATGGCTGCTCGAGTGGTTAATAAGGTAGGTCTTGAAGCGAACCCTCAAAACTTCTTATTAATGCATGCAATGGGACCTAATGTTGCTGGTGTACTCGGCTCTGCGGTTGCAGCAGGTATCTTATTAGCACTTGTTGGTTAATATTGAGTAAAACTTAACAATAAAAGGGTGCAGCAGCACCCTTTTTTATTTTATGCTTATTAACTAGATTTAATGGGCTATTGGGATTTCTTCGCCATGTTCGATTGGTTTAATGCGGATTCTGCATTATGGGTATTATTTAGTTCAGGATTTTTAAGTGCCACTTTATTACCAGGAGCATCAGAAGCGAGTTTAATTGCAACATTAAAATTAGACAGTTTTTCTATGTGGACAGTTATCACTGTAGCAACATTGGGAAATACGCTCGGAGGCATAACAAATTATTGGCTTGGTTTGTTACTTCCTGATAAAACTTCTTCACAAAAACATGGTCATAAAGCCATTCAATGGATAAAAAAATACGGCTATTGGACGTTATTGTTCAGTTGGTTACCTGTTATTGGTGATCCCCTTTGTTTAGCTGCCGGATGGTTAAGAATGAAGTTCTGGCCATGTGTGATTTTAATAGGGATTGGCAAGGCTGCTCGGTACGTTCTTTTATCGTTTGCAGTAAGTGGAATATTATAGGATTTAAGATGAAAAATTTATTAGGTCTCTCGATTATTTTAGCACTCTCAGGGTGCAGTAACTCTAAGTTTGAAGCCCCAAAAACATCAGACCTACCAGAAGGTGTTACTTTGGTTGAGCAAGTGCTACCAAAAGAAGGCACGACAGTAATTCCTTATCAGAAATACACATTAGAAAACGGGCTAACTGTCATTCTAAGCCCTGATCATTCAGATCCTCTTGTACATGTTGATGTGACTTACCATGTAGGCTCTGCGCGAGAAGAGATCGGAAAATCAGGTTTTGCTCATTTCTTTGAGCATATGATGTTTCAAGGTTCCGAAAATGTTGGCGACCAACAACATTTTAAAATCATCACTGAAGCGGGTGGTACGTTAAACGGCACGACTAATCGCGATAGAACAAATTACTTTGAAACCGTACCTGCGAATCAATTAGAAAAAATGCTATGGCTAGAATCTGATCGAATGGGATTCTTGATTGATGCAGTTTCTCAAAAGAAATTTGAGATCCAACGTAGCACAGTGAAAAATGAGCGTGGTCAGAATTACGATAACCGTCCATATGGCTTAATTTACGAAAGGATGGGAGAAGCGTTATTCCCACAAGGCCATCCATATTCATGGCAAACCATAGGGTATGTCGAAGATTTAGATCGTGTTGATGTTAACGACTTAAAAGCATTCTTTTTACGTTGGTATGGCCCTAACAATGCCGTTATTACTATCGGTGGTGATTTAGATAGCAAGCAAACATTAGAATGGGTAAGCAAATACTTTGGTTCAATCCCTCGTGGTCCTGAAGTTGAAAATGCCCCTAAACAACCAGTAACGCTAACAGAAAACCGTTACATCACACTAGAAGACCGCATTCAGCAACCAATGGTTATGATTGGTTGGCCAACGACGTATCGTGGTGAAGAAACAGAAGCCAGCTTGGATATGTTAGCGACTTTACTTGGTAATGGTAAAACAAGCTTACTTTATCAAGAGTTAGTGAAGACAGGTAAAGTCGTTGATGCCGGCGCTTTTCATGATTGTGCAGAGTTATCATGTACCCTGTATGTGTACGCAATGACAGACTCTGGTGACAATAACAGTTTAGCCACAGCTTATACTGAAGTGATGGATGTGCTTGAGAAATTTGATAAAGAGGGCGTATCAAAAGAAGATCTTGCTGAAGTTCAAGGCAGTGCCGAAGCTGGAGCGATATTTGGATTGCAATCGGTATCAGGAAAAGTATCTCAACTTGCTTCAAATGAGACATTCTATGGTCAACCTAACCAACTTGAAAAACAGTTAACGGAACTAAAAGCAGTAACGCCAGAAAAAGTATCTCAAGCCTTTGATAATTATATTGCTGATAAATATAAGGTGACGTTAAGTGTTGTACCAAAAGGAAAAACACAACTTCAAGTTAAAGAACCAAACTTTATTACGCCAAAAAGAGAGCTACCTGATTATCAAAAAATTGGTGAGGGTGATTTAGAAGTACGTAAAGCGGTTGATGATTTTGATCGCTCTATTATGCCTCAACCATCAAAAGCAGTGACGGCAAAAACACCGGATATTTATCGTGCGAAATTACAGAATGATATTGAAATATTAGGCACTGAAGCGATTGAGACACCAACGATTCAATTACAGATAGCAATACCTGCTGGAAATCGCTATGTGGTAAGAGGCAAGGAAGGGTTAGCTGAGTTAACCGCTGCCATGATGGAAGAAGGAACCATCGAGCGTTCCGCTGAAGATATTCAAAAAGAATTGGATAAATTAGGCAGCTCAGTATCTTTTAATACTGGCAGCTATACGACAACCATTTCAATAGCATCACTGACTAAAAATATTGATCAAACACTAGCCATAGTAAATGACATGTTATTTGCTCCAGCCTTTAAAGAGGCTGATTTTGAGCGATTGAAAAAACAAGCAATGGAAGGGCTTGTTTACGATCATCAAAAACCATCATGGTTAGCTTCTCAGGCGACTCGAGAAGTCTTGTTTGGAGGGACTATTTTTGAACGTTCTCCAGATGGCACGCTAGGCTCAGTTAAAGGTTTAACCATTGAAGATATAAAACAGTTCTATAAAAATAATTACACCCCAGTTGGGACTCAAGTCGTTTCTGTTGGTGATATAACTAAATCAGATCTTGTATCAAAACTTTCTTTTTTATCTAATTGGCAAGGTAAGGCGCCTCAACTATTAGCGCCACAAAAATTACCTAAATTAGACAAACAAAAGATTTATCTTATCGATAAACCGAACGCACCTCAAAGTGTGATTCGCTTTGTCCGTCAAGGTATACCATATGATGCGACAGGGGAGTTATACCAGACTCAATTAGCTAACTTTAACTTAGGTGGTAATTTTAACAGTCGAATTAATCAGAACCTTCGTGAAGATAAAGGGTATACCTACGGTGCTGGTGGCTATTTAATGGGAAATAAAGAAATTGGAATGTCAATTTTTTATGCCCAAGTTCGTGCTGATGTCACGCTAGAATCGATCAAAGAATTCATTACTGAAATGAAAAGATTTGAAATGGATGGCATGACAATGGATGAGTTGAACTTTATGCGCTTAGCTGTTGGTCAACAAGATGCACTGAAGTATGAGACCCCAAGTCAAAAAGCAAATTTACTTGGTAAAATTCTCACTTATTCTTTGGATGAAGATTTCATTGATGAACAAAATGAGTTAATAGCGACATTAGGGCGTAATGAACTGAATGCATTAGCTACAAAATGGTTTGATCCAACGGAATATCAAATTATTGTGGTTGGTGATGAAAAGTCATTAATGCCAAAACTGAAAACATTAGGTTTACCAATA
>JAAGZR010000107.1 GCA_024206155.1 Aliivibrio sp. | reverse complement strand
GCGGTAAATGAGCTTACACTAGATGACGTGCAAAGCAATAGAGACAATTTATCTCAAACAGACTATAAGTATTTTTTAAATGAGTTAAGCGGCGTTAAGTCAAAGCCGGTTACTAATACGGGCGAATACGGCAGGATTTACGCACTGGTAGAGACTAACCCGCAAGAAGCTAGGGAGGATGCGAAAATAGCCTTGTTTAATGGTAGCTTGACTATTGCTGATTTTAAAAGCTTAGACGCAAAAGCCACAGCGGAAATGGACGGAGACATACCAACGCCTTACAAACAAGGCACTAAGTTCCTTAGAAGCGTTTCCCGTATGGATGCCATGCAGCCACCGGAAGGTGCAGGGGTAAGGTTTGCTAATGCAGGTAGAGACTTTGACCAGTGGTTTGCAGAGAATCCAAGAGCGACAGCGATAGAGGCCACAGATAAAGCGGAAGAGATATGGACAAATTACCAGATGATATCTACCCCCGCAATGCTAGGCACTGCACTACCTTATAGCTTTGTTGGGGACCGCAAAGATGTAGCACTGGTTGACTTGCAACAAGGCAAAAAGGATTTAGAAGCACAATTTGCTAATGGTAAAATTAATCCGCAACAGTACGAGAAGCAAAAGAAAATTCTGCTAGAATGGGCTAAATACTTAAAGAGTAAAAAATAATGGCAAAACCACTTACGCAATTAATAAAGACTTTAACTGATTCTACTGATGAAGCAACAAAAGCAGGGCAAGCAACTGCCGACGGCTTCACTGATGACGCACTCGCTGAGATATCCAATCAAGTTGATTTGCCTATGGATGAAGCCAGTAGAATGGCAAGAGCTGAGCAGCAAGGGTTTGATGTTGATGCAACTTATTATCATGGAACGCTAGCCGATGTGGAAGAGTTTAGCGCAAAAGATTCCGCTTTTAACAGTAGAAGTGACGCACCAAGCGATGTTTTCTTTATGTC
>JAAGZR010000106.1 GCA_024206155.1 Aliivibrio sp. | reverse complement strand
TCATATTCTCCTAGTATTTCTTCGATTTCATATTCGAGGTTAGTAATTTCTCTTGCAAGATCTAAAAACTCTGAAAGAGCATTAACTTCATAGTTGCTAAGCTCATCTGTTTCTCGATCTTCGATCGCATTTATGCAATCTCTCATGTCTGTGACGGTGTTTTCAAACCGGCAGTAACTCATATTTGGCATTTGTTATTGTTTTAAAATTAGTAATATTATAAGAGAGATGTGTCCACGAAGCACTTCGATTACGGATTACCCGCGTTTTGTGTTGGACAAGCCATGAACTGCATATCTGCCATCTCTCTATTAGTGGACGTGGCAGGAATCGAACCTGCGTTTTCAAGTTACAAGGTGTCATGTTCTTGCCTACTTGACTAACCATTTACACGCCCATATGCTACAAGCTAGGGTAATAACTCTTGAGTGTTTTTAGATTCCTGAGTTCATAACGATCCCTCACCAGTTCACTTGCATTATCACTCGCATTACTACTCGATACTAACTTGTAGCTATTTGATGGACCATTACGGTGCTTCCATCATTTACGCCGCCAAGCTCTGTGCACAGATGCGCTAACTTCTTGGCTGACGATTTGTATTGTATT
>JAAGZR010000668.1 GCA_024206155.1 Aliivibrio sp. | reverse complement strand
GCTATAGTTTGTCCTTTGTTTCCAATAAGGATAGCCATAGTTTCATTAGCGGCCTTTGCTTTGTCTCCGTTGAAGTTCTTAAGTTGCTTCTTATATTCCTCTGTTTGCTCTACAAGTTTTACACCTTGTGCATATATAGCTTTTCCTTTTTTTGTAGTCTGTAAATAGTCAGTCCACACGTGACCCATCTCATGAATAGATGTGTTAAATAAAGCAGATTGAGAATTATGTACATCTGGATTTATATATACATCACCATCAACAGTAACACCATATATAACCTCATCACCTTTAAGATATTTTTTAACACCCTCAGACTCCATAACATTATTAAATGTTGAAGTGTCAGTGGATATAGTGACAGACGGAAAAGAAATATTCATAAAAGCATTTAGCTTAGCAACATTATCCATGTTGGTTTGCGCTAGTGCTCCCTCAAATTCGAGTCCAGGTAAACCATATTGCACTCCTAATTTTTGCGTCAATATAGTTCCAACACTAGCTGGAGCAAGCTCACCCTCAACTAATTGTCCTTTACTTTTTTCTGCTTTTGTTTTTGTTACTCTATCTTGTTTCGTTTCAGCTGATGTTAGTCCAGCCATAGCTAATCTATAAGCTTCTGGATAAGTTTCTACTAGTGAAACAGGTTGCTCTAATATCCCTATGGTTTTTCCTTTAGGACCAAAAGGATAATTAGGGTGATTTGTTTCTATAACATCATCAACTGTTACATCAACCGCCTGTAATGCTATTATACTTCTCTGTGGTACATTAGCTAGTTGAGGCTCAGTAATAAGGTCTGTAATTTCCTGTATATGAGTTAAGCTAGCAGTCTCTGTGCTTGCCTCCATGCCCTCTAATAAAGCAAGCACAACAGGCTTACCGCTTTTAGCTGGCATAGTTACCTTTTTCTTTGGTGCACCAGCTCTACGAACTGAACCAGTAGTAATTCTTTTACCCAGTAATTCTCTTGTGGGTATATTTAATTGAGACAGAAACTCTGCGTTTAATATTTGTTCTATTGAACTCATATCTTTCATAGCTTCTATCACATTCTCTATGTTTGTTATTTCTTCTTGATACTTTTTTAAAGTCGTATCAGTACCCTGACCTTTTTTAATTGACTCTGCTCTTCTATTTGCAATATCTTGCAGGTCTTGTCTTAAAACATCTAAAGCTTTTACTTTGTTTTTTGCAGGCACTTTAGACAAATTGTCTTTTAATACTCTAAAAACAGCTTCATTTGAAGCTATAGAGCCCTCACCCATCTTAACGATGTTCATAGGAACATGTCCATTAAACTCTGGATTGTCTTTCCAGAATTTATCAAACAATTCTTTGTTATCGTTGTATACTTTCTTTGCTTTGTCTAATAATTTTTGTGCCTCTTCTTTTGTAGTACTTGCCCACGCAGCGTTCTCATTTCCAATTGTACCAGTAAAACCTAATCCACCTCTTAAATTATCTATGGTGTTTCCAGTAAAAATATTTACAATGTTTCCTGTAGTAAGTTGGTCTGATATATTAAATATAGCAGGTATACCATTAATTACCTCTAATGTTTTTATTGATGGAAGTTTTCTGTCTGTTCTGCTATTGAGTTCGTTAACATCAATAGTACCCTCAGGCTCTACCACAAGATTGGTAGATACATTTCCTGACTGTGTTTCGTTGATTGCCTTAGTGACTGCATCTACTTCACCTTTTATAGGAGTAAATGAATCGTCTTCTTTCTTTCTGAAGTCTACCTTAGTATCGTCTAAGGAAGTTTCTAAATCAGCAACCTCTTGTGCCGCAGCAGTTGCGCTAGCTTGTAGCTCTTTTATTCCTGGCAGGTATTCTTCTGTAGTAATACCCTGGAACTTAGCATCATTCTCTACTGCTTGGAGGAGCGAGTTATAAAGACTTGACCCAGTTTGTCGGTCAGCGGACCTTTTGCTCGCAGCTCGTCCAAGAATTTCTTTCCTTTTTCCCTGGTCGACATAGACGGAGTTGACTGCTCGGTAGTTTTGTTTTTCATAAGTAATATTATTAGCTTCTAATTCCTCTACAAAGATACCAATTTTATCTTGAAGAGTTGGGTCATCAAAGTCAAATATATTTATAAAACTTACTTCCCCTGTATCTTCGTTAATAGTAAAATCAGTTATCCCTGCTTTTTTCAAAGCATCTATTGTGCCTTGAGTATCTGTCACACTTAATGTGTATTCATTTCCATTGTGGTTTTCTGCTCCCTCTTCAACATAAGTGGCAGCAATGCTACTCTCTTGTGTTTCAGGAGCTAAGGCAGCTGCTAATGCAGCATATTCTTCCGCTTGTTCTATTGTTGCATTCTTCAATACAACTCTGTTAGATATCTCTACTATCTCTGTACCTGCATCGTTTTTATATCCACCGATACCCTCTTCAACTTCAACTTCTAAACCTAGTTGTTGTCCTATACCAGTTAAGTTGTTCTTATATTGCTGATAGCCCTCGCTTTCTCTTAACGCCTGTGCTTGTTCAGCACTCTCAATTGTAGTGTCAAAGAATGGAGCAACAGCTACGACTGTCTCTGGTTTAGTAGTAGGTGTTACAGTTGTCTGTTGTTTTCTAATTTCATAAAGTCTTTGAGCTTCTTTTACATTGTCAAAACTTTCTTGTCTTAAGTCAAGAGCTTCTTGTTCGGTTATCTCACCATCTTCCATGGCTCTCGTAACAGCTTTCATCTTCTCTCTTCTTTGAGCACCTATATCATTATAATCTTCAGATACTTCAATAGAGGATAAAGGATTAGTACCAACAACTTGTGGCACTTCTACTTCCTGCGTTTCGGTGGCCGTAGGTTCTGTGGTTTCTTCGAGTGATACTTCTGTTCCCACTCCTGTGCCAATTGCGGCTTGTTGGCGTGCATCCACGCTCTCTGTTTCTGGCTTTTGAACGGCATTTATTTTATCATTTAATTGGTTAGCAACTTCTTCATCATTAACAACCTTACCATTGAACTTAGTCAGCTCACGAACACTCATTTTACCAAGCTTCTTTAAGAACTCT
>JAAGZR010000667.1 GCA_024206155.1 Aliivibrio sp. | reverse complement strand
GCAGGAGATGTATGGACTCCTCCCCCTCGCGGGAGTTTTGCGGTATAAAGTGAAAAGCATTCACTCAAATCAACTTTTACCTGGAGTCCACACAATGACACAATGTAACGTAATTGCTATCGATTTAGCAAAAGATATTTTCCAAGTTTGTATTATGACAATTAATGGAAAAATAACGTTCAACAAAGCAATGACCCGAGCAAAATTAAAAGAATGGCTCGTTAAGCAAAAGCCTTCTCTTATTGCTATGGAGAGTTGTGGCGGCGCTCATTATTGGGCAAGATTTGCAAAATCTTTAGGCCATAACGTTATGCCTATACCGCCTAAACAGGTTAAGCCTTTTAGAACGGGTCAAAAAACTGATGCTAATGATGCCATCGCTATTGCTGTTGCATCACGTGCGCCTAATATCAAACCAGCAAGAGTCTTAACCAATGAAGAGCAAGGCCTACAATCTGTTAGTAAAATGAGAGATTTACTTGATAAACAAAAGCTTCAGTTATCCAATCAAGTACGTGGCTTATTATTGGAGTTTGGTATCATCATCAGTAAAAGTATAAAAAGCTTTAAAGCGCGCATACCTGAAATATTAGAAGACGGAGAAAACCAGTTACCTATGCCAATGCGTCATAGTATAAGTAAAATGTGGGCGTTATACTCCCGTCTAGAAGATGATTTTAAAACCCTCAATAATGAATTAATGCACTTAACTGAGCAAGATGATGATTGTAAAAAGCTCATG
>JAAGZR010000666.1 GCA_024206155.1 Aliivibrio sp. | reverse complement strand
TTACAAACGTGCGCTAAGTCAAAGACGAATACGCGCAAATTATCAAGCTACAGTAGGGAGGTTCACCTAATGGGTACAGGATATAATCCCAGTATTGTAACTGACGGTCTAGTGCTATGTTTGGATGCGGCTAACTCAAGAAGTTATCCGGGTACGGGGACTACGTGGACTGATCTTACGGGCGGAAATGATGGAACATTGACCAACGGCCCGACTTTTGACAGTGTGAATGGTGGAAGTATAGTTTTTGATGGTAGCGATGATCTTGTGAATGTTGGTGATAATTCTGATTTACAAATCACGGCGAATATTACCATTTCAGCTTGGATAAAAGCCTCAACTCAAAATAATATGGGAATAGCGGGTAAGTACGCATCTTCTAGCGGTAAAAGGGGGTACTTGATTGCAACAAATGCGTCAGATTCTAATCAAAAAATAACTTGGTACTATCAAAGAGCCGCTGGCTCATTTAATGCGGGCGATTCTGTGACTTCCTCTTCTGATGTTTTAGATAATAATTGGCATTTTGTTTTGTGTACATTTACATCTTCTGTTAGCGCTAAAATTTATATAGATGGAGAACTAGACGCTACTGACACGGCTAGTATACCGTCTGCAATCGCTAATAATTCAGCTAGATTTGAAATTGGAACTCATAACGAAGGAACTGCTTATTGTTTTAATGGTAATATTTCTAACGTTTCCATATACAACCGCGCGCTAAACGCCGACGAAATCCGCCAAAACTACGAAGCAACAGTAGGGAGGTACTCATGAGTTTATCACATTCACCCCTAATTGTTAGAGATGGACTTGTGTTGTGTCTTGATGCGGCAAACCCAAGGAGTTACCCCAAGTCTGGGACGACTTGGAGTGACCTTAAAGGTTCTAATGATGGGACGTTGACCAACATGGATGCGGCTAATTTTAAT
>JAAGZR010000665.1 GCA_024206155.1 Aliivibrio sp. | reverse complement strand
TTACATAGCAATTTACCAAATAAGTCAAAACTAGGATTATACTTTAACCAATACGGTCGAGTAATGGATTTAATTGATGATTGTATTGCTTGCGGTATTGATAAGTTGATTGAAGAGAAGGGTGGCCTTGCGTGGGAGCCTGAATCATTCGAGAAAATGAAAGAGCACATTCGTGCTGAACTGGGCGATACGGTTGTTGAGATAGCAAAACAAGTTGAAACAATTCTAACAACGGCATTTCAAATACAGAAAAAGCTAAAAGGTCGTGTTGATTTAAGTATGGCGTTTGCGCTTTCTGACATCAAAGCGCAAATAGAGAACCTTATCTTTAAAGGATTCGCGACAGAGTGTGGTTGGAAGCGATTGGCAGATATTCATCGTTATATGAAAGCGATTGAGCGTCGAATGGAAAAATTACCAATTGACCCTAATCGAGATCGTATGCATCTACTTAAAGTGGAAGGGATTAATAATGACTATAAAGAGTTATTAAATAAAATTCCTAAAGGGCAACCAATTCCAGATAAAGTCAAAGAAATTCGATGGATGATTGAAGAGCTTCGAGTGAGCTATTTTGCCCAACAACTTGGGACACCGTATCCAGTTTCTGATAAACGAGTTAAAAATGCCATTGCCGATTGTTAAGGTATCCCCTAAACTATAGGTAATTCCGGCATATTAATTGCTTTAATTTACATAATATTAAAAAGAGCGGCAAAGATTGCCGCTCCCTTTTTGAAAAATAGGATTGAAAATGAAAAAGACACTTTTAGCGTTAGCTCTAGCAAGCGTATCAGTAACAGCTGCTGCAGATTCTCTAATTTATGGTGGCCTACAAGCTGGTTCTGCTGATTACAGAGGTGATAGCTCAACGGTATACGGTGCACACATTGGTACTGGCATTCTTCCTTTTATCGGTTTAGAAATGGGTGCTTGGAACCTAGGTTCTTATGATGTTGCTGGCCAAACTACAGATGTTACTTCAGTTAACTTTGCTGTTAAACCAAGCATCGAGTTAGGCCCTCTACACGTTTACGGTAAAGCGGGTCTGCACAGCTGGGAAGAGAAGGGTGCATTTAAAAACGACGGCGTTGATCCATTCTTTGGTTTAGGTATTGAATACAATATCTTACCAATGTTTACTGTTGGCGCAGGTTACAACAATTTTACGGTTGACAATAAAAACATCGATTTCGCATCTGTTAACCTAACAGTGCACTTCCTATAATAATTGATTATTAGAATAGTAAATACAAAAATGGCGACCAATGCGGTTGCCATTTTTTTGTTTATAAGTAAAAGAGAAAAGTTAATCAACTAATTGATATTCTTCTTTCAAAACTTTGATAATTTCGGCTTTTGGATTATCACTAAGCGAAATTGGTGCGCCAGTGATTTTAGCAGCTATATCCAAATACGTTTTTGATAGCTCCATCATCGCCTCTAGTGGAAGATCATTTTTTGCAGCTAAAGCAAAGCGTTCTTCCATACGATTTTTGTTCAATAGAATATCAGGCTCATCAAAATGATTTAATAAGAACTGACGGAAGTCTTCTTTAGAGTTTTCGATAATGTGCCCTGACCGATAGGCGTTTTTATCCCAAATACGAGATGAGTCAGGTGTGCCTACTTCATCCATATAAATCAGTTTTTCATTACCTTCAGCATCGTTGACGTAACCAAATTCAAATTTAGTATCGACAAAGATTTGGTCGATTTTGTTTAATGCTTTCGAAATAACGGCAAAGCCTTCTTTTAATAATTTCTCATATAATGCGATGTCTTCTTCGCAAGAAAAATTAAACTTAGCGTAGTTATCTTCGATGTTTTTACGAGTGATATTTACATCATCAACTTCCGGTACGCCATCAATGTCTTTTAAAACACCCTTGGTTGATGGTGTTAATAGTAATTCAGGCAATTGTTCGTCTTTTTCTAAACGCTCAGGAATTTGAATACCACAGAACTCACGCTCACCACTGGTGTAAGCTCGCCACATTGAGCCCGTAATATATTGGCGGCAAATCGCTTCAATCATAACAGGCTTAGCTTTTTGAACTATCCATACAAATGGGTGAGGAATATCAAGAATATGACTATCAGCAAGCCCGTTATCTTTAAATAATTGAAACCAATGGTTAGAGATAGCGTTTAATGCAGCACCTTTACCAGGAATTCCTTTAAGTCCACCTTCGCCGTGCCAAATACAATCGAATGCTGAGATACGATCACTGATAACCATGATAGCAAGAGGTGCATCTGCGGCAACGTTGTAGCCTTTTTCTTTAATAAGGCGACGACTGTCTTCTTCTGTTAACCAATATACAGAGCGTACTTTACCACTGTGTACTGGTTTATCAGTGCGGATCGGCAGATCATCATTAACAGCAAGTACTTGTTCGGAAAGACTCATTATAGAATTCCTATATAAACGATTTAAATACAGGGAGCATCATACCAGATCTATTTATGACTACCAGAATAAAAGCAAACGTTTGCTATTTTTTGTATCAAAAATCTGAGTTGAGCTAATGAGTGTCGATCAGTTACACTCAACGAAAGGAAAAAATCAATCAATAGGGCGCTTATGCTAAGTAAAAAAATCATTGCTTTAGGCATGTTAGTTGTAACAAGTAATACTTGGGCGGCTATGTGTCCAGTGACAGTAGAAAATGATCTGCTATTAACGCCAACAGGTGAAGTAAACGTCGATAAAGCTCAAGATAAATTGAGAATTGATCAAAACGGCCGTGTATTTGTTAATGGTGAAGAACTTGACTTAACACAAGAGCAGAAATTAGCCATTGAAAAATACCAGCAGCAAGTGGCTAGTTATATGCCTTCAGTGGTTGATTTTGCCGATAAAGGTATCGCCGCTGCCACCGATTTTGTGAACGAAATAGAGATCTCATTTGATGCTGAAGGCTCTTTTGATTCAGTTAAGAACAAAATTGATGAATATGGTGTAACAGCAAAGCAAAAATTTTACAAAGGAAAGGACTTAGTACTTGAGCATGACTTTTTTAAAGAAGTCGATACGACATGGAAAAGCGATTTCGAAGTGATGATTCAAAGCTTGGATAAAGAGCTATTTGCTAGTGTGTTTAATTCACTGTCTGACAAAATGCAAAATGGTGAACTTAACTTTTCTGAGTTACAGCAACAATTTTCTGAGGTTCAAACTTCAATTAAAACCAAAATGAGTGAGCATAGTAAAGAAATAAAAGAAGACGCTCAAGAACTCTGTGATTCAGCAAAAGAGATAGCGGAAGAAGAAAAAACGCTGCATCAATTGATCCCTGAACTGCAACCATACCCAGTTTTTACCATTTAATTTTAAAAAGAGACAAAAAATGATCGATACAACCCAAACTATTATATTTTCTAAAACAGTATGTCCATTTTGCGTTAAAGCCAAAGCGATCTTTGACGATAAGAATATAGCTTATAAAGTATTAACCTTAGATGTTGATTTAAGCAAAGATGAAATGGTGTCATTAATTCAAGAGAAAGAAGGAATTGCGGTAAATACCGTCCCTCAAATTTACTTGGATGGAAAATATATCGGTGGACATGACGATTTAGTGGCGTTTTATGAGCGTCAAGAGACTGACATGGATCTCGATGGTTTTGAACTGTAGAATACAGTTAACTAATTAATATTTACGTCAAAACTATAAGCGTAATAAATACTAAGAGTGATGGATATGTGGGATTCTCTTCTAACGTTAATACAGGATAATAATGCGGTTGTTTTGCGTTTTCCTGATAATTTTCAGCCGGATGCTGAACCGACCCTTACAGGGTTTAAAGATTCATTAGAAGAGATAGGTGCAACAGGCTTCTTTTTTGATGAGAAGAGCATTACTTCAATCATTCACGATATAAAAAGTGGAATGGTGAGTAACCACCAAAACCGTCAAGTTGCCGAGCGCCGTGATGCAGAAGTATTTCTTGCATTAGAAGAGCGTGATATGAAAGCAACGATGGCAGTAATTGGTGCTTACGGCGGGCGTGATATTCAAAGTAGCGATATCATCTCAGCACTCACAAACATGGAAGTCACTCGTGGTATTAGCAAGAATGCACTAAAGAAAGTTATGTTTTTGAGCCGTAACCTAACAGCAGGTGAGAAAGTTTCTCTTGTTGTTGCTAAAGGTAAAGAGCCAATTGATGGTGTAAACGCAAGCTTTGTTCCTCTTGTTGAAGATTTTCGTGAGCAAGCATTAAAGCCTCAGGAAAAAGAAGGGGAAGAAGATAAAGTTGATATGCGAGATTTGGGTGAAACGATCACGGTCGT
>JAAGZR010000664.1 GCA_024206155.1 Aliivibrio sp. | reverse complement strand
TTCATACTCTGTCTCCTTATAGCCTTGCATAAGGGTTACTCTGTTCTTAAGATTACGCGTTACGCCAATCTTTTTACCTGGTATGTGGTATAAATAATACATAATTTTTTAAAGTTTATTGTTATATAAGTGCATATTATGCGCGTGATGATAATACCAACCTACTTTTCTATTTAATCTCTCAGCAATCATTTGTTGCAACATTGAGAATTGATACTGATCATTACAGAAACCGTACCAGATGTCATTAGAACGCATATAGACAGACATGTTAAGTAGTTCATCTACAATTGTAAACTGAACTGCATAAGTACACGGTGTATCTTTTCTATAATCTTCATATTCTTTAGCATCATATATACTTATTGCCGCGTGTCTTGTTTTAGGGTTCTGTCTTAGCTTTGCAACAACATAATCTATTTGGTTGTTACGTTTCCACTGATAACCATAATTAGAATTTACTTTTCTATCGCTGTTTGCCATACGTTCCCATATCGGTGGTATCTTACCGTATAGTTCTCCTAGCTTATCAATACTAGGATCGCCTGATAAATACCAAGCCCATTCAGCTTCAGCATATTCTAAACTCCAATTACGTTCTTTATTTGTAATGTAATTTTCTAACGGGTTTCTTATATAAAACCCACAGTTAAATAAAGCTTTTGTATCATCAAAGTCAACACCGTTTTGTATAACGTTATCTAGTAATGATTCATAA
>JAAGZR010000105.1 GCA_024206155.1 Aliivibrio sp. | reverse complement strand
GCGGGGATAAACTACCCAAATCGATGCCAGGTAGGTGCATGTGCTATGTGCCTATGTAAAAAGTTAGAAGGAGAAATCGAATACGATTTAGAACCACTTCTAACCGACAAAGAACAACAAGAAGGGTGGGTATTTGCGTGTCAGGCAACAGCAAAAAGTGATTTAGTGCTGTTGTTAGAATAAATCCTCCCCGTATAATTAGAGCTTAATGCTCAATACACATAATAATGACAGCGTATAAATACCATGTTAAATAGGTATCAGCTGAAAAAGGAAAGTCATGCCAATCAATTGTAAAGTAAAGTCTATCGAGCCATTGGCTTGTAATACTTTTCAAATATTACTTCACCCAGAACAACCAGTAGAATTCAAAGCAGGCCAATACCTCATGGTAGTTATGGGAGAGAAAGACAAGCGTCCATTCTCAATCGCAAGCAGCCCTTGCCGTCATGAAGGCGAAATTGAACTACACATTGGTGCCGCTGAGCACAATGCTTATGCGGGTGAAGTGGTTGCATCAATGAGAGCCGCACTAGAAAACGGCAGTGATATTCAAATTGATGCCCCTCATGGTGAAGCGTGGATCCGTGAAGATAGCGAGCGCTCAATGCTGCTAATCGCAGGAGGTACCGGTTTTAGTTACGTGCGTTCGATTTTAGATCACACCATTAGCCAAAACATTCAAAAGCCAATCTTCCTATACTGGGGTGGCCGTGATGAATGTCAGCTATACGCAAAAGCAGAGATTGAAGCCATTGCTGCAGCGCATGAGCACATCACCTTTGTACCTGTTGTAGAGCAAACTGAAGGCTGGACAGGCAAAACAGGTAATGTTCTTGAAGCGGTAAAAGAAGATTTTAACTCTTTAGCAGAAATGGATATTTACATTGCAGGTCGTTTTGAGATGGCCGGTGCTGCGCGTGAGCAATTCACCACAGAAAAGCAAGCGAAGAAAGAACAGCTATTTGGTGATGCATTCGCCTTTATTTAATTGATTTTTTCTAGTTAATAAAAATGCCACGTTAATAGTGGCATTTTTATGGGTATAAGTTGAGTATTTTAATTGCTAAATTAGCATCTTATTACTCTGTATCATCAACCATGGTAAGCGCTTTACGAGATAGGTCTGCTGCTGCTTGTTTACGGTTTTGCTTATCTAGCACTCGCGCAAGGTAGGCGTAATCAGACATATCTTCACGCACCTCTAATGCTGCCTCAAAGTGGTCACGTGCTGTCTGCCATTTTTCAGTTCGCATATATAGTTGACCAAGCGTACTTTGAATAACAGGGTTACGAACGTCATCATTGGCCATGTTTTCTAGTAATACGGTTGCAGGATGATAATCAGCCAGATTCAACGTAGGTAAGAGTGCGACTAAGCGATCATCCGCACGTTTCTTCAAGTTATCACGCAGGATAATATAAGCTTCAGAGTCTGCCTTACGTGCATGTAGTTGCTTGATTAAACAAACCAATACAGGAACATGCTTTTGTAGCTTCTTAGGTAAAGCGTTCCAATGATCTAATAACCCTGCAGTACCTTTGTTCGAAGCAATAAAGGCCATCAATCCACATTCCGCCTTCTCTTCCAGTTCTAACGCTTGCTGTTCCGAAATAAGATTCGCTTTAGTTAAAGGATGGATGATGTTCTTCAGAGCTTGCCATTCATTAAGTGCCAAATAACACTCTTTAAGTAACTCAAGTAAAACAGGGTTACGAGGGTAATCGACTTTGACTGACTGAAGAGTAGCAAGGGCGCGTTCATACTCTTCTTCACGCATTTGTAATTTCGCACTTGTTAGCGCTACCGCTAGTGTACTGTCTGATTGTTCAGAAGCCAGATGTAGGTAGCGATCACGCTGCTCTATCTGTTGACGACCCTGAGCGGCTTCTGCTGCTGCAAGGTAATTCAATAATGGAAAGTCGTTGTGGCGACCACCTTTAGTGATTAGACGTTCCGCTTCTTTCCACTCACCTTCATGCAGTTTGATCATACCTTTAAAGGTGTTGTAACGCGCTTTACGTAAGTGACGAGCGCTGAACCAACCGCGAGTAAAATTACCAACAGAAAGAATGCGCTTTACCAGTATTTCTAATAAAAATAACCCTGCTATCAAGGCTGCAATAAAGATAACCAGTGTGGTTAGACTCATTTCAATCGTAGTATCAGCCACAGAAATAAGCACATAACCTTGTTGGTCGGCAAATGTCGTCCCTACGATTAATCCACCGACTAAGACAATGGCCAGAAGAAGTAATCGGATCATGATTTATCTCCTTCAGTGGTATTTTCTACACTTGCTTTCTTTTCAGGAACAAGGGCTTTTTTTGCTGGCTCTGTTTTTACTTGTGTTTCGCCAATGGATTGTACGTTGCGACGTAGGCGCTCAGAGATCAAATCAGACAGTAGCGCTTGAGTTTTAAGCTTTTGTGGATAGCGCACATCGACTTTGAATTTTGCTAAGGAATCCAACTGAGCCATAAAGCTTTTTACTGCTGGGTCATCTTGTTGGAAATATTGTGAAGACCATAATTTCGCACTTTCTAAAGCGGTTGCGTACACTTCACTTTGTTCACGATAT
>JAAGZR010000663.1 GCA_024206155.1 Aliivibrio sp. | reverse complement strand
TTAAATCATCAATTAATGCCAAAGGTGAATTGACGCTTGCATAACAGCCGACTTGGATCGATTTTATCGCTTTCCATGTGACTTCTTTTTCTGCAAACAACTGCCCACGATATGGCATGATGGCTATATCGCATTCACCTTGTTGCAATTTATCCATTGCTTCTTGTCGAGTGCGATGCTTCCAATTAATATCGATGTCTGAGTTGTAATCCATCACACGTTTTTCAATGTACGTAATCAAGCTGAGTGGCGTGATCACATCATAGTAAATCGTAATGGTATGCACGTTAGATTCGTATAGAGCTTGGCTTTGCACAAACAGAGAACGATTTTGTTTTTCAACTAACTTAGCACGGTGATACAAATGTTCGGCTTTCTCAGTGGGAATGGCTTTTCTGCCTTCTATCACAAACAGCGAATAACCTAACAGATCTTCATAGGTCACTACGTGTTCACGTACTGTCGTTCGGGATTTTTTAAGCTCTCGCGCTGCACTGCTGTATGAGCCATGTTCATACACGGCAACAAAAGCGGTCACTTGCTCTAACGTATGCATTTAATCACTCCTTTGATTTTATATTTAAACCCAACTTGTTAGGTATACCCTATCATAATTGATTTCTTTGTTTTGGTATTCCATGAAAAAATCCTACTCAGTCCATAAATAACTATGATTACGAGCAGAGAGGACATAATGAAGACGTTCCCATTGAGTTTACTTGCAGGCTTTCTTGTTTCACCTTTTGTGTTAGCTTCACCCGATCTAATTTTTACCAATGCTGACGTTATTACGATGACGGGTGAATCTGATCGCGCAGAGGCTATTGCTATTAAAGATGGCATTATTGTCGCGGTAGGCAATAATCAAGAGATCCTTCACCAAAAAGACAGCAATACCCTAATACGAGATTTAAAAGGCAAAACCGTTGCGCCGGGATTTATCGACAGTCACGGACACTTTGCTCAATATCTGCCTTTAATTGAAAGCCCGTTTCTTTACCCTGCACCTATGGGAAATGTGAACTCGTTTGGCGATATTAAACAGATACTGACGGACTATTTTAATCAACCAAATCTTGATAAAAATAGCCTTCATGTCGCTTTTGGTTATGACGATGCCGAGTTAAAAGAAAAACAACACCCAACTAATCAGTTCTTTGATACGTTTAGTAAAGAGTACCCTTTCTGTGCTGTGCATATATCAGGACACCTTGCGAGTTGTAACAGCAAAGGGCTAGATTTCATTGGATTCACTAAACAAAGTACGAATCCTGATGGCGGAGTGTTACGTCGTAACGATAATGGTGAGCTGACTGGTGTGTTAGAAGAATCTGCAATTTACCCGATTTTAGGAAACCTACCTGAAATGACACAGGAAGATGCGATTCGTCGTTTTGGCAAAGTTCAAGATTTATACGCAGGTTATGGCATTACTACCACACAAGAAGGCTTAGCAACGCTTCCTGCACTTAATGCAATGAAAACCATGGCAGAGCAAGACTTATTAAAAATTGATCTACTTGCTTACGCGAAATGGGTCGATTTAAAAGAAGCCGTGAAAGTCATGCCGATGAAATCATCCATTAATGGCTTAACGTTAGCAGGTGTGAAAATGGTGGGTGACGGCTCTCCACAAGGGAAAACCGCTTATCTTTCCACTCCATATTTTGAGCCACCACACAGCCACGCTTATGATTACCATGGCTACCCAGTGTTAACTCAAGATGAGATGAATCAATGGGTAGATGCCGCGTATCAAATGAATGCTCAGATCCTAAGCCACAGTAACGGTGATGCGTCGGCAGATATCCTATTAAATGCGGTTGAGCTTGCTGATACCAAATATGGTAAAGAAGATCGCCGAACGGTGGTGATCCATGC
>JAAGZR010000662.1 GCA_024206155.1 Aliivibrio sp. | reverse complement strand
GAAGATATTTCTTTGAATGGCACAAATATTTTAGGATTCATTTATATAAAAGATTCTACAATTTCTGACGTATTAAGTAATTCAGCTCAAGGAATGATAATCGACAGAACCGTAGTAAATTCGAGTTTGCAATTTTCTGGGGCGTCTTACGTAGAAATTAGAGATACAATCACGCCTACAATCATTTCCTCTCAGCCTAGCCTTGGCTTTACAAGTCTAGTGATTAGCAACACGCACATAAGAAGTCCGTTTACGCCGGGGGCTGTTGGGATTATAAATAAAACCGGCACAGCTTTATATAGTTTGCTAAATGTTGATTTTAATGTTGCGGGCTCAACTCTTACTGGCACCGACAATAGTTCTGGCATTCCGGTAAGTTTTGCAATTAATTGCAGAGGAAAAAATCTAGCAGATATTAATGCTTTGTCTAGAGCAGCCGGAACACTACACAATGCACAAGACCAATCTAATAAGCCCTATTGGGATGATGGATCAACGGTAAATGAAATAGCCTATACTTCTAGTATAATTCCGGCTCCCGTAGATTCCGTTAATGGGCAAACTGGAACAGTTGTACTAGACACTGATGATATAGATGATAGTACAGCAACAAATAAATATGCTACACAAGCACAGCTAGACAAAGTAGACTTTTTAACAGTCACTCAAAATGTAGATCTTGATACCTTAGAAAGTGATGTTGCTACTAATAATGCTAAAGTTAGCGCAAGTGGCTCTATAGACACTCATTCAGATGTTGATTTAACCGGCCTAGCTAATAATGACATTCTTGTTTACGATTCTGGAACTTCTACATTTAAGCCTGAACCTGCTCCTTCTGGTGCAGTAGATTCAGTAAACGGACAGACTGGAACTGTAATATTAGACGCTGACGATATAGATGACTCCACCACAACTAACAAATATGCTACACAAGGACAATTAGATAAAATCGATTTTCTTACTGTTACGCAGTCTGTAGATTTAGACACATTAGAAAGTGATGTCACTGCAAACAACGCCAAAGTAAGTGCCGATGGTCCTGTAACAACGCACAATGATGTTACAAGTGCAGGATCGGGTGAGATAATAACTAACGCTGAAAGAACTAAATTAAATGGTATAGAAGCTCTAGCTGAAGTAAATAATATTTCAGATGTTGATGCTACAGACCTTACCGACGGTGGGGATAGCTCACTTCATTTTCATTCAAGCGATAGAAATCGGGCAAACCATACTGGAACTCAAACGGCTTCAACAATTAGTGATTTTGACACAGAAGTTTCTAATAATACAGATGTCGTTGCTAACACGGCTAAAGTAAGTGCTGACGGGTCTATCGATACTCACTCAGACGTAGACCTAACAGGCTTAGCTGATAATGATATTTTGGTTTATGATTCTGTTAGTGGCAATTTTATACCGGAAGCTCCAGCAAGCGCACCAGTAACTTCAGTTAATAGTCAGACTGGTGTAGTTGTTTTAGATGCTGACGATATAGACGATACAACTACGACTAATAAGTTTGCAGATCAAAGCCAGTTAGACAAGGTTGATTTTCTTACGATTACACAATCCGTAGACCTTGATACTTTAGAAACAGATGTTACTGCTAACAATGCTAAAGTTAGTGCTAGTGGTTCGATTGACACCCACTCAGACGTAGACCTTACTGGTTTGGCTGATAACGATATTTTAATATATGACTCTGTTACTTCAACATTTAAACCAGAACCTGTTCCTTCAGCTCCTGTAAGCTCTGTAAACTTAAAAGTAGGAGTTGTTGTTTTAGATGCCGATGATATAGGAGACTCTACTACAACTAATAAGTTTGCAACGCAAAGCCAATTAGACAAAGTTGATTTTTTAACGGTTACACAGCCTGTAGATCTTGATACTATTGAAAGTGATGTCACTACAAACAACGCTAAAGTTAGTGCTTCAGGGTCAATTGGAACTCACTCTGATGTGGATCTTACTGGATTAGCGGACAATGATATATTAGTATATGATTCAGGTACTTCTACTTTTAAGCCTGAAGCTGCTCCTCCATCTGATGTTACTTCAGTTAATGGACAGACCGGAGCTGTAGTTCTCGATGCTGATGACATTGATGACTCAACTACAACTAACAAATACGCTACACAATCTCAATTAGATAAAATTGATTTTTTGACAGTAACTCAAGCAGTTGATTTAGATACACTAGAAAGCGATGTTGCAGCTAATAATGCTAAGGTTAGCGCAAGCGGGTCAATAGGCACCCATTCTGACGTTGATTTGACAGGGTTATCAGATAATGACATTTTAGTCTATGATTCTGGAACTTCCACATTTAAACCAGAGCCTGCTCCCTCAGGTGCTGTAGATTCGGTTAATGGACAGACTGGAGTGGTAGTCTTAGATGCTGACGATATTGATGATGCTACTACAACTAATAAGTACGCAACGCAAAGTCAGCTTGATAAGGTGGATTTTCTAACGGTCACACAAGCTGTTGATTTGGATACAATAGAAACAGATGTCACTGCAAACAACGCCAAGGTAAGTGCCGATGGATCTATTGGAACTCATTCAGACGTAGATCTTACCGGACTATCAAATGATGATATTCTAGTTTACGATTCTATTTCAGGGACATTTAAACCGGAGGCTCAGTCACCTTCTGGAGTCACCTCGGTTAATGGACAAACGGGTGTTGTAGTGCTAGATGCAGACGACATCGATGACAGTACCACTACCAATAAATTTTCAACACAAAGCCAATTAGATAAAGTAGATTTTATTTCGGTTACTCAGCCGGTTGATTTGGATACACTCGAAAGCGACGTTGCTATTAACAACGCTAAGGTTAGTGCTAGTTTGTCGATTAATACCCATTCAGATGTAGATACAGTTACGAACCCTCCTACTAGTGGTGATATTTTAAGGTGGAATAGTACTGATAACGAATGGGAACCTGACTCTTTAGTTAGTTCTACTTTTACTTATAGAAAATCTTTTGTGGCTGAAAGAAGCACAGCTTCAGGCGGGAAGCTTGCATTGGGTAACGGCTCAACTATTAACACCATGGGTGTTGTAATTACTGAAGATTGTAAACTTGTATCAGTCGGCATTTCGTCTGCAGGTGTTACAAATGGAACCTGGGACATTTACAATAATGGTGTTTCAGTTCATTCAACAATTAAACCTGTAAGTCTAACCTATGTCGATAATTTATCTAGCCCTGTGTCTTTAAATGCAAATGATTTTTTAAATGTTATTTGTTTAGCTGCTGGAGGTGCTGCTCATACCGTTACTTTTGAAGTAGAAATTACTAAAACAATTACTGGGCTTAAAGGAGAGCAAGGAGATCAAGGACTTCCAGGAACTGATGGAATTGCTCAAGTTAGAACTGGTAGTGGGGTTCCCGCTAATACCTTGGGTAACGATGGAGATTTTTATTTAGATAATAATACTGGAAATTACTATACTAAATCAGGAGGTGTTTGGAGCCTTCAAGGTAATTTGACCGGTCCTTCAGGTGCTGTCCCAAAAATTTTAAAACTTACTAATGTTTTTGCGAACAATATTAATTCTAACACAACTTTGACTTTTTCGGGTTTCGATACTTCTTCTCTAATTAATGATTATGGAGCTGACATAACTGTTGCTTCTAATGGTCTTACTTTTGTTACGGGAGGAAGGTTTAGATTAGATTTTAATTTCTTTTTGACTTCCAATGCTTCAAGAACTAATGTTTTGTTTAGGTGGGCAATCAATGGAGTTGAACAAAGAGGAAGGTCTGCTCATAACTATATTAGAAATGGAAGTGGGCATAACGAATCTTCTTCATGTTTGTCAGAAATTTTAGATTTAAGTGCTGGAGATGTTTTAACAATTACTTGTATTAGACTTGGTGGTGCGGGAACTGTAAATGTGCCGGCAGGTGAAAGTATTTTTCAAATAGAAAGTTTATCATGAAATTAGAATTGACTGTAGTTCAATTTATGGAAATAGAAAACGCTTTACCTCAGAATTATTCTCTTTGTTACGAAATTGAAGGAATTTATCTTTTAAATACAAACGATGCTTATGGCATTAAACCAGTAATAGAGTTAGTCATATTTGATTTATATAATCAAACTTTAGACGAATTTTTTGCATCTTTGCCTAGAAAATACGATATTTCTATTTTGAGAGAAGAAGGTCAACGTATTTCTGATAGATTCTTAGAAAGAAACACAATAGATGGAATTACCAGTGAGCAAAGTGCTTGGGTTTTAGAAAAAGCTGGACCTATTTCCATACTATTATTAGTTGGGGCTTTAGCTAAAGCTAGGGAACTTCTTTTGAATATGTCTCCTGATGCTATGACAGAAGAGTTTCATTGGATTACACAAGAACGAATTAATTTAATTATAGAAGATATTGATCTAGTTTATCAAAATAACTAAAATAACACTAAATGGAGTTGCTGTGAAAAGGGTTAAAATAGGATTTTCTAAGTCTAAAAAGAATCTTGCTTTGTTTTCTTGGGCCGTTAGAGTCTACCAAAGAACAAAGTTTAGTCATATTTACATAATTTTAGAGACTCCTTTTTTAGGTTCAGATACTGTAACTCATGCTTCCGAAGGTAAAGTTTTAAGTATGTCTGATTATCAGTTTAATAAAAGACACGAGGTAGTAGAAGAAATTGTTATAGAAGTGTCCGAAGAAAACTACAATGAAATGCTTTTAGAGCTTCATAAGGTATCAGGAGATGATTATGGAGTAATGCAAAATATAGGAATTCTTTTAGTGGACTTGCTTAATTCGTTAAATATTAAAATAAAAAATCCTTGGCAACAAGGTTGGAATTGTTCGGAGTTTGTTTGTGTAATGTTGCAAAAATGTAAGCCAGAGCTAGTAGAAAATATAGATCCTCAAACAGTAACTCCCAAACAACTTTATAACCTATTAAAAAAAGAAGATAAATATGAAAGTTAAATGGTGGATGTTATTAGTGTTTACTTGTTTTTGCCTTATGACAACTAATGCTGAAGCTCCAGAAAAACTAACACTGAAACAAAAGAAACAGTACATCAAAACCTATGTTAAAGAACTAATCACTTTATTTCCTTATACGAGAAAAGTTGCAGTTTATGTGACACCTATAGTTCCTCCAGGTTTTGCAGGATTATGTGATCCTTGGGGAGGGTATATACAATTAGAAATGGAATTTATAAAAGAAGCCACTTTACAACAAATTAAATCTTTAGTGTTTCATGAGTGGGGACACTGTGGGCTTGATTTAGCTCATACTTCTCCTAAAGAAAAGTCTTTAATGGCCACTGGTTCTTATTTAATTCCAGTAACTAAAAAATCAATTCAAGAATTAAAAGATAGACATAAAGCCACTTGTCAAGGTGAATTTCCTGGTGTTTATAGTCAGGTAGCTCCTGGAGTTAAGTATAAGCATATTAGCTGCAAAAGAAGGGGATTATAATGAAATACCCAAAACTTACTTTTTTACTTGTAGGCTTTTTAATGGGGGGCATTATTAGTTACTTTAGTTTTAGTACAGCGGATATATATAAAGAAAGAGTTAAATCTTTAGAGGCTCAAATTATTAAAGAAACATTCGAATATAAAAGCCTTAAAGAAGAAAACAAAGCCTTAAAGTCCAGATTTCAAGAGTCTTACGAACAGATCGTACAGCCTGATGGAACTAGGATTACTCGCAGAAAAACTGATTCCAGTGAGGAAAGTTCTCAACAATCTAGGACAATTGTCCTACAGAATAAGACAATAGAAACTTTAAAACTCCGACTAGAAGATGCAGAACGCCGGTCTGAGCGCCGAAAATTAACATTAGGAATTGGTGTCACCAGCGACTTAGACCTCAACATTAATGGCAGTTATTCTTTAATTACGCCTTTTGGTATAAGCGCCGGCATGGAGTTAGACGTTAATAATCCTAGTAATATCAAAGAGTTACAAATAGGAATAAATTGGGCTCTTTAATTAATAACATTAACCTTGACTTTAATGAGCATTTGTGGTATAATTCCCTCATTGACATTTTTAAATCTGTGTGGTATGATATGGACTGGAAAGAAATTTTACTTAATGAAATAAAAGAATCAAAAGATGAGCTCAAAGAAACTCGTAAAGAAGTTCAGGAGCACGCTAAGGAAGTAGATATTCGTTTAGGTGCCATTGAGGCAGACCTTAAATACCATATAAAGCGAACAGATTTGCTAGAAACTAAATTTAAACCCGTACAAAAACATGTTTATGGTATTAAATACTTAGTTTTAACTTTTAGTGCCGCTGTGGGGTTTATAATTACTGCTGGAAGTTTAGTTTTTGCTTTAGATAAATTAGGATTATTAAAATGAGTTCAGGCTATTCTAATATGGAAAAAATACGTAAAAAGCGTAAAAACGAGCTGGGAAAATTAGGGCGCAGTATAAAAGACTGGTTTAGTTCTAAAGATTCTAACAAAAAAAAGCAAAAGAAAAAAGAGTTTCTTGACAAAGAAAAGGTAAAAAAATTTAAATCTGGATTTTTTGGAAAAGGCAATGAGTAAACTTAGAAATGGGCTTAAAAATGCCCCGTGTAATAAGCCAAAGAAAAGTACGCGATCAGGCAAAAAAAAGATGGTAAAAGCTTGCGAAAACGGCAAAGAAAAAACAGTACACTACGGAGCTACTGGATACGATCATAATTATTCTGATTCTGCTAAAAAATCATTTAGGGCAAGACATAAGTGTGATGAAAAGAAAAGCAAACTGTCTGCACAATATTGGGCCTGTAAAGATTTATGGCCAAAAGGAAAAAAGACTAAGAATCCCAGTGGAAAAAAAAGAAACTGAGTTTCTGGAAAACTTGATTAGGATAAACTAATGGCACTAGATAAAGAAAAAATGGCTAAAGTACTACAAACGATACAAGCACGGGGCGTTAACCCACAAGTGTCTGAGGATACTGAGGAAGTTATAGGTCCTAAAGGTAAAAGAGACCTAAAGACTAAAATGAAACGAAGGCGCAAAAAAGTAAAAGGGCCCGGAATCAAAAATGAAATTGATTTTCCCGAAGATGAAGATGAAGAAGTATCTCTTCCGTCTAATGTTACAGGATCATTCTAGTCTTACTTTGGAAGACGTATGAGTAATAAAAATGAAATAGAACGTGCCGTTAAAATGGCACTTATGAATCAAGCATTTAATCCAAATGTCCTTGAGTCAAGAGCTACTAGTAAACAAGACGAAGTACTTCGGGATGTTTGGAGTCGTCATAAATATGTAATAGCTGGTAATCAGTCCGGAAAAAGTTCTCTTAAAGCAAGAGATATTGCTTGGAAGTTCACCGAAACACATCCATATTGGCAAAGGCCCAACAATAAGAGGTGTATGAACAAATTGTGTGGTAGCACTGAGTTCGATATAATTAGTGTGGAAGGTGACACAGCAAATGCAATTTATGATTGTAAAAAGTGTAAGTCTAAATGGATGGATTGGCGAGGAGAAAAACTCAGTATGCTAATCGGTTCTAAGACCGGTCAGCTTACACAAGAGCTTTGGGAAGAAAAGTTAGAGCCTTATCTTTATGGGACGAAATATAAAGTCAATAGGCAAGGTGGAATTATAAAGTCCGTAATAAATGAGGATCCTACTAGCTCGGGTTATGGAAACAAGATTTTATTTTTCTCACACGATAATTCTAAATTAGCCGCTAAAAGGGTACAATCCCTAACACTTCATGATGTGTGGTTAGATGAGCTTCCAGATGATTGGAAACTAATTGAAGAATTACATCGTAGGGTTGATGCAAGACGTGCTCAGTTTTGTGCCACTTTCACACCAAAAACTCCTAACCCAGAAGTTAGAAGAATTATAGAAGAAAGTGATCCAGAGATTGTAGCGACTTATAGATTTGGTATGTTGGATAATCCAGCCTACGCTAATCGTAGAGAAGAGATGCAAAAATCTCTTAATGGTATGACAGAAGCACAGAAAAACTGCATACTATATGGTGATTGGCTTGACGGTGACGAAAAAGTATTTATCTTTAGTAAGTCAGAAAACGTAGTAGAGCAGATAGAAGGGTACTCGGTGAGCTGGTCTCACGTTCTTGCAGTAGATCCAGCAATGAGTTCTAAAATTGGATGGTCTCTTGCGGTCTGGTCTCCTAATGAATCAAGATGGTACGTATTAAGGTCGGGGTATATTAAACCTAACGATAAAGAAGACCCTGAAATGCTAATAGGTAAAGTCGAACGTATGATATCTAAATATAATGTTATTCGAAGAATTTACGATCCACATGAAAAGTGGTGGGCAAGGACCGCAAAACGAAGATTTAATGTTACATACATTCCTGTACCTAAAAAGAAAGAACGTAAAACAGATTTAGTTAAAGAATTAGTAGCTGCAATATCAGGAAGAAAGTGGTTATTTGTTGGAGATCAAAAACACTGCTATGATGAAATTCATAGAGCTGAATGGCATCCTGATAAAGATCACGTAATTAAAGGATCTACTCATCTGCATATACTAGATTCACTGCAGTATTTGTGGGATTTGTTACCCCCTAATGTAGAATCTACAGAAGTTGGAGTAACTAGAGACCAAGCCATTTTAAAAGCTTGGCAAGAAGAAAAAAAAGTAAAAGAACAGTTGACAAAAGCTACAGGATATGATAAACATAGATATAGACGTAAACTTAATTCTTTTAAACGAAGGCCAAAAATATGGTGATAGAGACAAATACTTGGTTATCTTTAGCTCTTTTAGTTAATACCTTATTATTATTTGTTAATATGGTGGTACTAATGGGAATCCAAAAAGACAGATCTAAAATTAACCGTATGATAATAGCATTAGTCGAAAACCGGAAAAGAAGATAAATATGAAAATAGAAATTGAAATAGATTTAAGTACCTTAAAAATGCCTAAAAGACAAAAGCCTCGCAAACGCAAGAAGAGAATTATTGACGTTCCTTCTGACACTCCAGAAATGGATGCTTATCCTTATAATGATAAGTTATGGAATACCGATCCAACACCAGGATTCTATAAACGACCGTATAAATAATAGAAGGAACCACTACTTATGATGAAAGTCGTTAAATGGGACGCTAAAGACATTAAGACTAAACTTAGCAACAAGATAAATGATTGTAAAATTTACAGACGTAGATGTATGGAATCTAAGTGGAAAGAAAATGAGATAACTGTATTCGAGCCTGGAGGTCTTCATAATTCTGACGATTTTGATGTTTCTTATTTTGATATAGATAGTGCTATTCAATCTGTCTTTGACAGTGATGATAATGTTCCTAATGTTAACTATGTTTATCGGCATGTTAAATTTTTACACTCTCAACTTATAGCCAACCCCCCAGTAGTTCAGCCTAGACCTAACTCTACAGATGTTATGGATAAGAGGGCAGCGGATAGTGCAGATGCAATTATTCATTATTCCCTTAGACAGTACAACCTTAAAGACGTATTTGAGCTAAGCTCTTTAAATGTTATGGTTTATGGGCTAGGCTGGGTTAAATCTGTTTGGGACCCTTCTAAAGGTAGGATCTTAGATTTTGATGATAGCTCTGGTTTAATGAGAGTCGAAGGGGATTTAAGTTTTAATTCTCCTTCGGTTTGGGATATGTGGGTACAACCTTCTAAAGAACGCTGGGAAGATATGGAATATGTGTTCGAAAGAAGGTGGTATAACGAAGATGAGCTTGAATTTCATTTTACACCTAAGCAAGTAAAATTAATAAAGAAATCAGGAGATCGTAAAAGTCAACAAGAAAATTCTCGATCTTATGCAGATAAATTTAGAAGCGGCGATGATTTTAGAGAAACTGTTTACGGAGTCTATCATTATTGGGAAAAGGGGCTTCCAACAAATGGATACTTAGGACGATATATTATCTGTTTAGGAGATGGAACTCCTGTCACAGAACTAGATGTAAACCCTCATCGGTTTGTTCCAACAGAAGTCCGTGAAGAAAGATTAAATGGAGATATCGAACCAGCCGAAATGTATAGTGTAGCGCGTCTACCTTTTCACCCTATACAAGGAGATAAAGTTTCTGGCCAATTCTACAGCAATACTTTTGTTAGTTATGAAAAAGCTATACAAGACATGATCAATAAATTAGACCATTTAACTATGGAAAATATAGAAGCAAACGGTGCTCAGATATTAGCAGTTCCAGAAGGTTCTGGAGTAGACGAAACTTCCGTAAATGACGGAGGTCCGTGGCAAGTACTGCGAGTAGCCTCCTCCCAAGAAAAGCCTTCATTTATCACTTCTGGAGGTCAAATGCCAGATATCCAAATGTTTAGGGAAAAACTCAAAGGAGCTGGAGAAGACATGGCAGCATTAAATGAGTCCATGTTTGGTCAACAGTCTAGAGAACAGTCTGCAATGGCTATGGAATATGCCGTTTCTCAAGGAAATTTAGTTAGACGTAATATATTTGAGCATTATGTAAAACAAGTAGAAGGTGTTTATAAAGACCTTCTTGATATGGTTAGAACTTATTGGACGACCAGCAGAACAATTAGAGTCATGGGTAAAGAAAAAGCATTTGAAGCTTATACAATTAAAGGTTCTTCTATCGATGGTGGATTTGATATTATTGTAGAATACGGAACTTCTATGTTTCTTGATCCGGTTTTACGTAAACAAGAATTTGTCCAAAACTTTGCTATGTATCAGCAAATGGGAGTCGATCCTAAAGTCTTGCTGGAGGGTATGGAACTCGGGGATGTAGAGTCCGTTCACGACACTATAAAGGCTTGGGAAAGGCGTCAAGCTGAAATATTTGAGCAGATGGTTGCTAATGATATTTATATTGAACCACAAGAAATGCAAGACCATCAAGCAATGATTGCTTATGGTTACAGGTACTTAAGTACTGCTGAATTTAGGGATATGGATAAAGGGGATAAAAAACTTATAGAAAAACATATCCAGCAAAGAGAGCAACTGGCTAAGGGAACTATTGGCGGTTCTGGACCTGGGGCTTTAAATGGTCAAGCTCCTGCAGGTCCTGCAGCACCAGCAGAAGGGGAAGCACAAATGCCAATGCCTCCTCCTCAAGGTCCAGGAATAGGATAAATTACGTATTTGACAATATCTTAATTATGTGCTATAATTAGGGTATTATACAATATAACGGCGGTTTTACCGTCGGTGGTCCGCGGATCACACAATCAAAATAAGGAGAGAGCTATGAGCGATCCAAATAACCCAAATGGCGATTATGGATTTAGTGCAGAAGAACAAGCAGCGTTGGATGCGTTTGAGACTAGTGGTTTAAGTGCCGCTCTCAGCGAGCTTGGAGAAGTCGAACCAGAAATTAGTGCTGAAGAATTGGAGAATTTCAAGGAAAACAGTATTGAAGCGATGGAGACTGAAATCGAACGCAAACCTGAGGATTCGGTTGAAGAAGGCGAAGAATCTGTAGTCGACGGACAAGCAGAAGAAGACGAAGAATCTGAACACAAATCTGAAACAGACTCAGAAAGTGACGACAAAGAAGAAGAAGTATCAGAATTATTTGTGGACGGTCCCAGTGGAAAGAAGATCAAAGTTGATCTAAAGCCATCTGAAGATAAGTTGATTAAGTTGCATCAAGCAGCAGATAGAGCTAGACTTTATCAATCTCAACTTGATAAGATGAAGCACGAGGCGAAACAAACAGAAGAGAAAATGACTGATTTGAATGAAACCGCTCAGTTATTTAATCAACTGGAAGAGCTAAGTGAAAATTTAGATTACAAAGATCCAAGCAGTTTCAATGATGTTGTTAGTGTTCTCACTGAAGGTGAATTGACCATGGACGATCTTATTGAAAAAGCAGTGCAAGAACGAGATTACTTGAATGATCTTAGCGATGATGCCCTTTCTTTATACGAAGAACGTAAGCAAATTCGAAGAGAAAAAAGAGAGCTCGAAAAAGCCAAACAAAGAAAGACGCGTGATGAAGATAAATCGCGTAGTGAGCATGATGCTCGTATGAGAAAAGAACAAGAGACAATGATCTTTAACGCTTTCCTCAAACACGACATTAGAGGTCAACTTGGTGATCAATCAAGAGAAAATGGTATCATGGAAAGAGCTTGGAATGAATCTATTCGTAAGCTTGGAAATTTTGAAGAGGTTACTCCTGAAGCAGCCGAAGAAGTTTTCAAAAATGAAATCGATTTTTTTAGCGGTCCTAGAGAAGCGGAAGTTAGTAAAAAAGTGGATAGTGTTGTTAAAAAACGCAGTGCCAATGCTACTCAGAAAGCTCAAAAAGTTGTAGCTCCAAAAAAATCTACCTCACGCGAGGAAATAGAAGCATTCGATTCAATAGAAGAAGCGTTTGCAAACTGGAATAACATAAAACTATAAAATAAGCCTAACTAGGCGAAAGGAATAAAAAAATGGCAGCAGGACAAAATTTTACTGGATTTAACGGACAGGCGGATGCGCTCTATAACTCCGAGAAATTATCCAAAGTACTTCAAATTCTATACACAAAATCAGTAATGGTTCAAATCTCAGAAGAGCATAAAGAGTATGAAATGTTACAGAAGAAAAAAGCTGGCGAAGAAAACGGCAGATCATACAACTTCATGCTACAAACTGATTTCGGCCCTTCAGCTGTAGGTGCATCAGCTACTGGTGAGTTCCAATTCAAAGATCAAGATCAATCAAACCTGGAAGAAAAAGCAGCTATCTTTAAGCAAAAAACTGCTACAATAGGTCTTTCTTACTCTCTACTAAAAAGAGCGGCTAAGGCTCCAACTTTTGAAAATCCGCTAGCGGTTGAAGTTAAGTCTAAAGCAGTTATACAAAAAAGACTTATGGCTTCAGAATTTCACAGAGATGGAACTGCAATTATTGCTCAAGTTGCTACTCATACTACAGGCGCTGTTGGAGCAGAAATTGTTCTTACTTTAGCGGCAGGCCGTGGTGGAGAAGAAAGATACTGCGAGTATGGCGACATTCTTCTTTCAAGAGCTGATGCTGACGGTTCAGAATCAGTTGCTGGACTTTCTTTAGAAGTTGTTAACAAAGACAGAGCAGGTAATACTATCACTGTTAAGCTTATAGGTGCTGGAGTTGCAGCTAATGAATTAGATGACGCTTCTTTGTTTAGAAAAGCTGATACTGATGACTTTGTTGGAAACGCTGACTTCTTGTCTAACATTACTGCACAAGCTACTCCAGCTGGTGTCGCTTTTGATCAAGTATCTCTTAACCTTTGTGGACTTGAGACTCTATATGCAGCTGATGGACGTAAAGTTCACGAAATTACTATGAGCGGTGTAACTGCTGGTACGGTATTCGACGGTGGTGGCAATTCTATTTCACTAGATGACTTCCACGGCGCATTAGACGACGTTAAGATTCGTAACGGTAGAGCTTCAGCTAAGTGGACCCAACTTCTTGCTAGTAACGAAACTCTACGATCAGTTATCGATGGTCAAGAGCAAGACAGACGTTTATGGTCAAACGGAGACACTAAACGAGGTTTCAGTGGTTTCGGATATATTCATGATAACTCTACTCTTGAAATGGTAACTACTGAGTATGTGCGATCTGACAGAATTTGGTCAATCCCTCAAGCAGACGGAGTTTGCATGATGATTGGTAAGGATTACGAAGACGTATCAATCGGTGGCCAAAAAGAATTTATGGCTATCAACTCTTCAGGTGCTAGAGCTGCAGGTATGAGAAAGTACCTTTGTGGATACCTAGTATACCTATCAAAAAGACCAGCCTATACTGTTTCAATCAGAAACTTTATAGTCTAATCTCTTCGGGTGAGCCTTCGGGCTCCCCTCCTTCTTATCTTATTTTATAGGATGTAATTAAATGGATGTAATTGGTAACATCAGAAAAGTAATAGCCTTTGTATTTAGAGCTGGAGCTTTCACTGTCACAATTAAAGCTGACGATACTCCAGCACTTTCCCCTAAAAAAAATATTACTTTAAATGTGGTAGATGGGGACTCTATTCAAACTATTGTATCGGATAGTTCCGCAAATACACTAACAAATAAAACAATAAATAGTGACAGCAACACTCTTACAATTGATACTGCTGATGCTTATATTACAATAAATGCTGACGATGCTAAAGCTACTATTACTAATATAGATAGCGACAATATTAAAGACGGAGGCATTGAAACTATTGATATTGCAGACGATGCTATAACTAATAGTAAAATAGCTACTGACGCCGTTACTAGCGACTCAATACAAGCAGGCGCTGTAGGCACTGATGAAATAGCCGACGACGCAGTTACCGCCGCTAAAATCAATGCAGATTTGGCAGGAGAAGGATTGACTCAAGCCGCAGGAGGCGAGCTTGATGTTAATGTGGATGATTCTACAATAGAAATTAACGCTGATGTAGTTAGGGTTAAAGCTTCAGGAATTACGGATAATGAGATTGCAGACGACGCTGTAGATACGGATGCTATTCAAGATTTAGCTGTGACCGACGCAAAAATTAATGATGTAGAAGCAAGTAAAATAACAGGGAGCTTTCCGGAGCTATATTTAGAAAATGGTACTTCTTCTATAGTTGCTAGTTCTATAAGTGTTCCTGATGATGCTACTTTTATTAAAATTACACCTTCTGGTTCTGGTCTTGTTAATAACTTTAATCTAGTTACTGCAGTAGCTGATAGAACCTATCTTTTGCAAAATACGACAGGATCAAATTTAACTATAACAGGAACTGGAAATATAGAACCTGGAACAGATGATGATATTACTTTAGAAGATGGAGCTACTATTGCTGTTTATTGGGATGGTAACCAAAATAATATTGTTGGAGGAACTGGTTCTGGCGGGGGATCTGGAGGAGGATTAGAGCTTCTATATATCAATGACACTGATTCTCCAGTATCTGCTCAAATAAGTAAACACTATCTTACAAACACAACTAGCGGCACAATTACTGTTAATCTTCCGGAAGCTTCTACACTATCTGCAACTGACAAAAAAAGGGCCTCCATTAGAATAACTGATAGTTCTGAAACTTGGACAAATAACAATGTGGTGCTTGTTCCATTTAGTGGTGAAAAAATAGATGGGTTTGCTATAGATGAATCTTTTGAACTTGATGTAACTGGCTCTTGGTTAGAGTTAAGTTGGGATGGTGATCTTTCTCATTGGGCTTTGGACCTTGCTGGCGTTGGCGGTGGCAGCGGCGGCGGAGGTGGGCTCACTATTGAAGAATATGCTTATAATGCTATTCCAGCAACTTTATCTTTAAATATTCATTATTTAGTAGATTTTGGTGGAGGGTCTAATTTAAATGCTGCTTCTACAATGCCTGATATTTCAGATGCAGGAGCTATTAGAGTTACCCCCATAAACAATGGAGGAGGTTGCACAGTAACCTTAACTAGAGGTTCAACTGACCAATTTAATGATCCAGAACTTGGTCTTGATACAGAATATATATTAGATGTAGGCAGTGCAACTTTTAATACAAATATAAATGATTTTAATTGGGAAATTACTGATGCTTACTGGGCCACATCTACAGATGCTGGAGTTATAGAAAAAGAATCTATAAACTTAACAGGCCTTTCTGTTTCAGGGACTAACTCAGTCAGTCAAGCCGAATTATCAGGAACAAGGATTGGAGATCTTGTAGTTTTAAATATAAAGCTAGACGTTGAGACTTCATCAGCATCTTTTATGGAACTTGTTGGACAGTTGCCTGCTTCCTTTAGTCCTGATGAAGTCAGATCTGGTGTTTTTATATATGACAGAAATACTGTAATAGAACAAGGAATTATATTTTTAGAAACCAATGGTGATATTAGACTTTACAGAGGTTTAGGACTTACTAACAACTGGATTTCTGGGCAACCAGTAATGACTGGTCCTGGAGTAACTGCAAGACATATCACATTTTGTTATACCACTTTAGGTTAGTAAAAGGATTTTAACATGGCAAAACTTTCTGATAAATTATCTCAAATAGTAGTGACTGGTAATCCCCAGTCCGCTGGTATTGCTGGGGAAATAAGGCCTTTTGCAGGTGATACTTCTAATTGGCCTGTAGTTAATGGGGTAAGACAACTTAGAGGTTGGGCAGTTTGTGAAGGTAACATATTAAATGAATCGGATTATCCAGATTTATCTACTAATCTTAAGGGGGGAGGAACTTCTCCTTGGGATAATTTTGCGCACCCTTTAGGGCAGACCGGTACAGTAGGTCCAGGACAATTTAGATTACCAAAATTAAATGGTTTGCATTTAAAATCTTCAGGAAATAATGGTAATGGAGATGCTGATTGTGGTGACTTTCAAGACCAAGGAACCGTAAGCAATAATATGACTAATGATTCTTACGATCACACTCATAGTAGAGGAACCATGAACATTACCGGAACTGTAACTATGAGAGCTGATGGAAATTTTATAGCTTTAATTGGAGCTGGGGCTGACAATCCAACTGGAGCTTTTAGCGGTGCAGGTGGCTCTCCTAGTAGTACAGCGCAATCTAAAACAAATTCTGATGTTGAATTTGGAGGATTCGAATTTAATGCAGAAGATAGTTGGACAGGAGCTACTTCATCAGATACTCACACTCATGATCTTACTAGTACAGATGCAGAAACAAGGCCTACAAGTGTAGCTGTCTCCTATATAATAGCTTTATATAATAACAATGCTAATGTTATCAGTACTCAAAATTTATCAGTATCGGGCGATTTAACAGTTAGTGGAAGCATTATTGGTGGAGGTTTTGTTGCGCGAAGTAGAGGGGCTGACTTAACAATAACGGGAGGAGAAATCCAACCAACCCATTCTCTACACCAAATAGATACAGAAGGATCTTCTGCAGCTGATAACCTAACTACTATACAAACTGTAGGGGTTCCAGAAGGGACTTTAATTACTCTATTTACTGCAGATTCCGCTAGAGTTGTGACTGTAGTAGATAATGCAGGAAATCTAAGAACTGATGGTAATTTTGTTATGGACTCTGACAATGACACAATTACTTTTATATATGCTGCTGGTGTTTGGAAAGAAATTAGTAGAAGCAATAATGCCTAGTTAAAAAGGCTTTAACCGCCTTAAAAAGCAATTAAATTTACTCCATAAGGACAATACAATGACCCTTAAACAATCAGAAAAGCAAGGAACAATTCTTGTAGAAAAACCAGTATCACCTCAGCCTATAACTAGCATTCAACAAATTGTTGAAGACGCCAGTTCTTGGCCGGTAGTAGATGGAGTAAAACAAAAAGACGGGTTTGCGTATTGCGACGGTTCTACCTTAGTAAATACTTCCGGTACTTATGATGACTTTAATACAGCTAATGGTGGTTTGGTACTGCCAAATGGTCCGTTTAGGACGAGAGAAGTTGATTTGACTTTCAGTTCTACCCCTTCTGGCTGGACATTGTTTTTTGCAAAGGCAGTGGCTTATTCGGATTCTTTAGGAAATTGGAGACTTTCTTTTAATATAGTTGCAAACACTTCATCAGGTAATGGTAGCAAGACTGTCAGTATTGATGGCGTTGATTTTAGAGGTTCGGGTGCAAATGCAGACCAAGCACTTGCTATATTAGGAAGTGACGCTTCAGGTCCTAATCTTGCATGGGCTCAAGATGGCACAAGTGTGGTTAGGATAGATACTGACGGTGCTACTAGTTTCTTTAAAGTCTCAGGGGATGTTTCATTGGACGGCAAACCAACCTGGGCCGATGCAAATTTAGAATCTTATCCCGTAATAAGCCTTCAATCCAACATTGCAAACGCTATTGGAATTCCTGAAGCAACAACAACTCAAGCTGGGACTGTTAGCACTGGTGGCCAAACCTTTGCTGGAGATAAAACTTTTGAAGGAAAAGTAACGGTCGAAGCTATGCTTGCTACCCCTAGAGTTGATGTAGTTATATCTTCTGGAGGAATAAATGCCGTTTCTTCTTATATGAGAATTGACACTGAGGGTTCGGCCGCTACTGATGATTTAACTACTATAAATAACGGTAACGATGGAGAAATAATTATTCTTGCTGCTACTTCGGCTTCTAGAAACATAGTAATAAAACATAACGTTGGGAATATAATTACGGGTAACTCTTCTGACTTTACTTTGACAAACGGATCTATTCGTATAGGTTTTATGTATGCGAGCAACGACTCTAATTGGGTCGAGATATTTAGGTCTGTTCCGTAGGGATAGTATGACTGTAATAATTATTGAAATAAAAAGGATCTGATAAAAAAGGGCTACTGAAAAATTATGATAAAAAAATCTGGAGATAAATGGAAGCTTTACACTAAAGACGGCAGTAGAGTTCTTGGAACCCACTCATCAAAACGTAGAGCAAAACAGCAAGAAATAGCAATTAAAATATCGAAGCAAAAACGCGGAGAAGATTAGTACTTGACAACAAACTTTATTTGTGCTATTGTGGCACAAGGCAACAAAAATGGAGAAAAGTTATGGATTTAAGTAAATTAGCAATGCCAGGACCGGCTGAAGAAGAAAGTATGGAACTGGATCTAGAAATGGAAGAGGGTCTTCCAAAAGAACCAAAGTCTGCTTTAGAAAGTATTAGCGACGAAGAGTTAATGGCAGAAGCCGAAAAAAGAGGTCTAATCGAGCCAGAAGATATGGCTGTAGAAGTTGACGAAGAAATAGATGGGAATCCAGAATCGCCAATGCTTGACCTATAAGGATAGCGAATGATATACACAACTAGAGATTTGATGAGTCAAGTCCGTAATCAATGTAGCGAAATCAATGAAGAAAGATTGAGTAATATTCAAATACTAGAAGCATTGAATCGTGCGTATGATGACGCTTTTGATATTATGGGAAGGTTATATCCAGATCCCATCATTAAATATATTGAGACATACCCAGACGAAAACGGTATTATTACTATACCCGATAACGTTTGGGAAGATCGTATTATGCTTGTCGAGTTTTACCAAAATGGAGCGAGCGCTAGTACTGATGGATATCGAACTAAAGTTGCAGAAACAGACAACTTAAATGATTTGGGTGCTCTTAATAATATTACAGGGTCTTACCCTTACGTGTTTTCGATCATAGGTCGTAGTATTCAAATAGGCCCTGCAAAAGGGGTTTCAAAATATCTTCACAGGGTATGGTACGCGGATTCTCCTCTACCTCTTCGTTTAGATCAGGGCTCGATAGAAATAATTGATCAAGCTGGCAATTTTATTGTTCTAGATGAATTGCGTAATACAGGAGAAGGTCTTGTTCCCGTAAATCCGTCAAATGCTTACGGTAAATACATCAACATAGTCGATAGAGAAACAGGCTTGTATAAGTGCACTTTGCAAGTTGAATCCATCGACGGAAACAAACTGACATTTAAATCTACACCAACTAGAAGCACAGTATACAACCTAACAGTAAGCTCTAGCATTCCTGACGACGTAAAACTTGACGACATTATTAGTGAAGTTAGTGGTAGTGGAACTGTGTACTTTAAAACTCCTACAACTAATTACATTGTTCAGTATGCTGTAAATGAAATACAGCGTTCGCTAGGTGTGGCTAATCTTAGCTTTGAAGAAGGGAAACTGCGAGAGCTTAAAGACAGAGTAGAAGGTGCTTGGAAACGTAGGCCAGCCTCAAAATACAAAAGAGCTTTTTCTCGGGTGTGGTCATCAAAACGTTATCGCAACTGGACTTAATAAATAATAGTGTTTAAAATAAAAATATAGGTATTAATTTATATACTAAAACCGATGTAATAAAACCTGGGAGTTACTCTAGTATGGGTGAAAAGTCAACACAACCCCAAATATTCATAGCAAGAGGAGTCGATCAACGCTCTGCTATTTCAAACATACCAATAGGTCGTGCCGAAATTGCGTACAATTTTGACACTGACACAGATGGTTTTATAAAAAAACGAACTGGCTATGAACTTCATAGAAATATTCCTATACGTGTTACGAATGTGGGAGATCGGGGAAACAACTGGGAAATAGTGGCAGACCCCTCAATTGATTTACTTGGGGTTCCTAGCGGTCCTATTGTGATTAATGGTCAAGCAATAAACACTAATACAGGCGAGCTTGAGTCTGTTAATTTTTATTGGCAACAGTTTGATAATCTTGGTGCATTTACTCTTGTCGGAACTCCAGCAGGAACTATTTGGCAAGCTAACATTACAATTTCTCAATCTAACGATTTAAACTTAATGGCTGCAATTGTAAGACAAGATCCAAATGATACTTCAAATAATGAAGCTGTTTTAATTAATAATCTTCAAAATGAGTTTGATAATATAAATGCAACTTATCAATTTAATTTAGAGTTTGAATCTCCGGTTCAATTTGGAAACGAAACTTATACTCTATATTCTCCTGATCAAAATGTTGTAAATGGATCTGAATTTTACACTAATACTACTCCAGTTGTAGGAGACAATACTTTTACCATTACTGCAGTCACTCATGGACTTGCCGGGGATAATTTTATTGTTCAAGTGTGGCAAGATGACGGCACTGGACTGAAGAGAGATTTTGTTTATCCAGATGAGATTATGATTAGTGGGTCTGGAGATGTTACCGTTGATTTTAATGTAGGAACTACTAACGATGTTTATGTCTACTTAATCACTGTAAATGACGCTTATCAAACTGCGGCTTTTATAGATAAATCTACTCAAAGTGATATTGATAATAACATTCCTAAAGTTTTTTGTCTTGAAAATGTAACAACTAATACTAATTTATGGGCTTTATATAGAGTAGATGCTAGCGGTAATCAAACTTTTGTGGTTCCAGACGCTGTCAAATATACCCAAAGCACCCAAGAACTGTGCTTTGATTTTTATCCTGTACAAGATAGTGTATTTAAAGCGGTTTATCTTCCCGGACTTCCTGTGTCTGCAGGTGTTATTGTAAGCAAAATTGATGATAGCACCCCTCCTATAGATACTAGTATTTATGATTTACCTAATGCTGACTTGGCTTTGCACGGAATTAATTGGGACGGTGTTGTTGTTTCTTCTACAGCTCCTGAATTTGCCTTTGTTAGAGAAGTTGATGAATATAGAAGCGTTGCTTTAGAAAAGCTTACTGCGGTTAGCGGAGGCGATCTTTGGATAGATGATTTAGTTACTACTTATACGGCGACAGCTTCTCAAATAGCCGAGCAAACTGCAGCTGCTCAGTACCTAACTCCATACTTTGGTGCTAGTGCCTTGGCTATAGGAGATGGAAGAGGGCGAGGCATAAATTGTGATCAATTTAACAATAGTCTTATTTCTGTAGAATCCATTACAAATAACGGCGACGGAACAGCAACTTTTTTGAGTGAAATTGTTACTAACATTACTGGAAGTATTGCAGGAGTGGAAGCTGGAATAGATAGGCTAACAACAACTGGAGCAGAATACAACGTTTATAATGGAGAGTTTACTATTAGTGCAGCTAGTATAGAAACCGATATAGACCTTAATGACCGTATAAGCATTACTGTGACTATTCCAGACTTAGAAACTTATGTAGCAAATGCTACTGGTTTAATTACTATGGGCATTTTTACTGATTATATTATTATGGATTCTTCTAATTTTGATGATTTAAAAATTGGAGATAAAATTAACAATCTTGGTGGTTTGTTAGGAAGTGAAGTTTTTTATCTTGATGATGTAAACTATCGTATGTGGCTTGATCCTGTCACTAGTGAACGTTTATTTCCAGGTTCTGTAGATGTTACTTGGGATAGAGATACAAACGTTATTTTTGTTAATAGTGTTGAGGGTATAGTCCCTCAAGACGTGGTTAGAATTAGTGGCTTTAAAAGAAGATTTAAAATATTGTCGGTAGATGTGGCTAATGAAAGTGTAACTATTAATGAAGTAATTACAGTAAGTAACTTTTTTGGCGCAGCAACTCAAATAACGCTAGATGGTAGGTTAGCTCTTCCTCTTAGGCCTAATAATAATATATCTAAAGACTTTCCATTTGAACCTACTGGCGAGTATAGTACTGAACTGGCAGCCCTAAATGATTCTTTGTATACGACTACTTACGACAGATCAGTGATTAAGTTTGACGGAACTCACATTAGCGATGCTGGCATCCAAGAGTATCCAATATACCATCATAGCTGGTTAGTTCCTAAACAAATAGGAGTTAATGAAGATGAGTATGGCTTTATTAGTCCAAATGCAATTGCAGGAAAAATAACTACAGTAAATTTAAATGTAGATATTGAACTTATACTAACGGATTCAATCCCGAGTACTCTGTTCTTAGGTCAAGATATTAGTGTAGAAAGTAGTGACGGTTCTGCTATTGTAGATGGGACTATAAGCAGCATTGATAGGGACACAGATCAGCTCACTATTGCTATGACAGATACTAGTGCTTTTGCAGGTAATAATGTTGTCAGTGTTTTTGAGCCGACTAGTTTTGGTTATTACTTCCGTATAGAATACACCGATAGAAATAATAAAATTATAGCAGGAACTCCGAATAGTTATGTAGATGCTATTGTTACTATAACTAGACCTAGTGTTGTCATGCACTGTGTAAAACTTCCAAGTACTGGAAATGGTACTACTGAGTGGGATCGTTTAAAGGTGGCCATGTACCGGACTGTGGGTGCCCCTTCTATCGCCGATGTTACTCCAATATTCTATAAAGTAGACGATACTCCTGCACTTAAAGATTTAACAGGGTTTCAAGCCAGTGACGCCCAAGCTATTCACACAGTTGTAATAGCAGATACAACTACAGATGGAAGTTTAGCTCCGGGTAAAAACAATACAATAATTAGAAGTGAACTACGATCAGGAGTTAATTCTGGAACTGATTTTATAAGTAATGCACAAATAAGCAGTCTTGGGGGTTCTGCGTTAGAAAGACCAATTGCGGCGGCTAGACCTCCACTTTCTCAATATCTATTATCCACTGGTGGATTTATGGTCTATGGAAATGTAAAATCTCAACCAGAATTATTTACAACTTGGGCTAAAAATAGTGCAACAATAAAAAACTTAATTGACACTAGTGTAACTCTTAGAGCTACGTATGTGTCAGTTGACTATGATATCACTACTAAATTTGTCGACAGCAGCAGTTCCGGTATCACAGTTGATGATATAAGCTCGATACATAAAAGTACGGCAGCTATTGGATCAGATTTTGATAATAGTGCTAATGAATCCGAAGATGTGGGATTCCTAAAGATAACTACTGCAGGCACAAATGTAGTGGGTGCTAATGCCACTAGATATTGTAACATCATAGCTAAAGATGGGGTGCCAGAAGATTATGGTAACGATTTTGTGGGGTCTTTGGTTGGTTGGCACAAAGTCACTAAGATCGACAGCAATAACGAAGTTTACATTCGAGTTCCTTTATTTATAGCAGAAGAATTTGATCCTAGTGTGTCTACTTCGAGTCTTCAGATAGTGCTCACTACAGAAGATGTAATTCCTATATGGGATGTTGCGTATGCAGATAACGAACCAAACAGTGATATAACCCTACCCAGTAATTTAACTTCCAAGGCTACTCGTAATTGGAGTAGAGCTATTAATACTGTAATGGCAGATAACGGCTACTATGCAAGAATTGCTGAAGAAATAAATAGCGAACCTACAACTGGTGGCGCCTATCCTCCTAATTACGTTTTGGGTGATTGGGGATACACTAGGTGGGGTCAAACAGTAGGTTCTGGTAATGTAGATATCAGACAACAATCAACTTTAGATCTAACTTTCCGTATTTTATATACCAATAATCCAGATGGATTTGAAATATTTAGTAACGGTTTTTTAAGTGCTAATCCTATACTAGGAGGAGAAGCTGTATTCCCTTCTAGACTGGTGGTTAGCTATCAAAATTATCCAGAATCCGTTGACAATCCTTATGCCGATGATCAGTTTAAATCTTTCAGTGTTATTGACGTTAATGCCAGTGATGGTCAAGAAATTACAGGATTAGCTTCTTTCTTTAGTGAGTCTTCAACTGGAGCTGCTCAATTTGCTTCTACCATAATTGTGTTTAAAACAAACAGCGTTTATGCGGTAGATATTAAAACTAAACAAACTCAAAAGTTACAGTCTTTAGGACAAGGTTGTACTATCCCGGATAGTATTGCAAGGACGGATGATACTATATTTTTTGCTAATGATAACGGTGTGTACAAAGTAACTCGTGATCTTAATGTAAAATATGTAGGAGACATTTTAGACAAATATTACAAAGCTTTAGATACAGAAACATTAAAATTAAGGGGTTATGGCATTGCTGATAACTTCACGCTAAACTACAAAATGGCAGTACCTGCTAAAGGAAGCAGCATTAATAATGAAGTAATGGTTTATAATTTTGAATCAATGAGTAAGCAAGCCGAAGGTAGTTGGATGTTTTATGATAATATACCAATGGCCAGCGCTAAACAAACTACAGACAAATTTTGGTTTGGTAATTTTAAAGGGCGGATATTCCAAAACCGCGACGCTAAAAACGTGACAGATTACAGGGACGATGATAGTCCTATAGTTTCTTCCTTTACTTATGGACCTCAGCATTTTGGAGATCCAGGAAAGACTAAGGATATGAGTCATACCATTGTACAATTTGAAGGTAAGGGTCCGTCGGCAGTTACAGCTTCTATGGCTCTAGACTTAAGTGAAAACTTTACAACGCTAGATTCCGCTAATATTGGAGAAGGCGCCTGGAAAGGTGTAAGCATCGCCTACTCTCCACCAAACAGCAAAGCGGTATTTTATCAAATCAAACTAGAGCATGACGTAAAAGATGAGAACTGTATAATAAACGGTCTGGTATTTAAAGTTAGCCTTGGAAACGAGAACAAAATACGTCAGGCTAAAGACAAAGCAAATGGACTTAAGAATTAGGAATACTGGCGAATCTATCGCCGGTCTACATAAAACTGCCTATATTGTAATCACAGGCAAAACAAGAAAGTCTCAAAAAAAGACTTGACAAGCGATTTCGAATATCGTACTATATAAACAGACTATACCGCAGTACTAATACTATAAGTAAGATACCACGCTCGGTAATGTTGTGACCTAGGGAGGTTGTGTCTTGGCACTAAAAAGTGGACTACAAAAATTTAACGAAGACAAAAACAAGCTTAAGAACCAAAGCCAGTCTCAAGCTATTAGTCCTTTGACGGAACAAGTCTTAAATAACAACAATAATCCTGATAGTTTAAAAATGGTTGGCACAAACGCAGCTAAGCAAGGCACGATGAATCAGCTGGGTAAAGACCAACAAGCGGTTCAAAATGGGGCTATGGCCCAACAGCAACAAGATATGCAACAACAAAGGCAACTTCAAGATCAGGGACAATCTTTAGCAGATTTTCAGTCTGAGGGAGTTGAAAAAGCTCAGGAAGCAGCTAACCAAAAAGCAGAGCAGTGGAGCAAGTCCATGGCTCAGTTTGGCTCTCTCGGACAAAGAGTGTCTACGGCAGTACAGGAAGAGTTGGCTGCAGGCGGAGAGCTTGCGCAACAGTTCGAAGCTAACGAAGAAATGTTACAAAACGCAACTTCAAGTTTAGCAACCCCAGGACAAGAAGCCCCTGCAAGGGAAGTCATGAATACAGTCCTTAGCAGCCTTCAGGCTGGTGACAGTTCGGCAGCTATAGCAGTTCTTGCTGATCCAAGTAACGCCGCTTTGTTTAATGTAGATACTACTAATGCTGGAGCCGCTCTAACTCAAATATTTAGTGCGTTAAATATTGACCCTTCACAGCAACAGCAAATGGTAAGCAGTGCTTTAGCAGACGGAGTTGTTGACGCAGAAAATCTGACTATGGACTTTTTATTGAGCCAAGGTATTCTGACTACTGATAATGCTCAAATTCCAGAGTTAGGTCTAACTGTGGCTGAGATAGAAGAAATGGTAGGGCCGGAATGGCGGAACTTGACAGTAGATCAAATAGAGTCTGAACTTTCTTTAACTATAGACGATCAAGCAGAAAAAGACGATATACTAAGGGAATTAGCTAATCCTAATATTGACCCCACACGTAAGGCAGAACTGCAAAGAGAACTACAACTTATTGATGCCAGCGGTGCCGGGGAATCTGAAGCCATGGCCGCAAGGGCTTTAGACCGAGTTGGAGCGGCAGACCAAATAACAATGGGTGATCAGCTTGTAAATGTCGAAGACGTTTTAAATGATGAAGCTATTAAAGCAGCGTCTAATGACCTTATGATGCGGTTACAAGAAGACCCAGAAATGGCTGATCAAATACTTGCTGACTGGAAAGCTAAAAACCCAGGATATGAGCAAATGGGCGATTGGGTGTCAGGAAGTATACAAGAGCTAAAAGAAAAAGGCGAAGAGTTTGAGGACGCATCTGAAATAGTAGAAGCAAAGCAAAAAGAATCTGCTAAATTTATTAACAACAATGAACTTTTTGGGGCGGATCAAGGATCTAAACAAATACTAGAAGAGTTAGGGTTTAACACTGAAGGGTTTGGCGCTATGGGGAATGACCCAGCCAATAACCCCACTTACCAAGCGTTGTCCCAGTTCAAAGAAAATAGTCCAGATCAGTTTGCCTTGTTTCAGCAGAATTTAGTTAACATGGATCGAGAAGACATTGAAGGGCTTAGAGGTGCTGAAAATTTGACACCAGAAGAGCAGGCAGCCCGCATTAATGCTATCATGCAAACACTAGGCACTAAAAAAGGAATGGAAGACTTTAATTATCTAAGAGAGTTAAACAACAAATTAAACATTCTCTCTACTGACACTAATGATTTTACTGAAGTGATGTCTAGTATCCTTCCTGAAGGACATCCTCTTAATGATATCACGAGCAAGCCAGAAGCAGCTCAAGAATATTTAGATGGTCTAAAGAAGTTAAATGAGCTAGGAGTAATGACTCCAGAATTAGAGGCTTTTAGCGAATTAATGGATCAAAGTGGGGCTGTAGATGAAAACGGTAATCCTATTGGAGATGGAGTTATAGATAGCGCTAGTGAAATCGCTCAAAGAATAAAAGGGCTAGTAGGGGACGGCATTAATATTGGAAACTTCCAAGAATCGGATGCCCAAGAACTGTTAGGTATAATGAACCAAGAAGAGGTAGAAATACAGAGTATTATGAATAAAAAGGGATTAGAATATGAGAACGAGGTGAGCAGACCTGCCAGAGAAGCCCGAAACACAGCTATAACAGCAGTGGAAGCGGCTGACAGAGATAAGCCTTGGCTTAAGGACATTGGTTCAAAAAGTATGGACGATATCGGAAACCTAGTTAGGAATCCCGCAATAAACAAATTAAAGAAAGGTCTGGGAAGGCTTAAAGGTTCAGAGGCTACAAAAGGGGCCGGACAGATTATGAAAGCTATGATAAATGATCCAACCATCTTTGATAATATGCCTCCATTTAAGACGCAACCTTATCCCGACGGACAACAAGTCCCTATCGCTAATTCTGCGCTAAAGAATTGGTGGAGAAAGAATATAGGAATGCCCAATGGAAATGGGAGTTGGGGTAGGCAGGTACAAAACATGTTGTTAGGGATTTCATCCAGCGGTAATGGAGATTTTAAAGCAGGGCTGCAAAAAACCTTTGGCACATTCGCAGAGGACTACAATAAACAAAAAGCAGATTACGATAAGCAGGTAACTACCGCGACCACTAAAATAAAAGACAATCCTTGGGGGGACAAATGGCAGGAAAACTAAGCAAAAAAATAAGACAGTCAGCGAGTAACCTACGACAGGCTCAACAAGCAGCTCCTGCAGGAACGGCCACAGAGCAGGCTTTCCAACAAGCTGCTGTAGCGAAGGGTACGGCGGGAGCTCCAACCCCTAGTGGGCAGTCTAACATTAGTGAAGTGCTTGGAGTTCAGGAACAAAGAGCGGCTGGGGAGCAAGCGGCTCAGCAAATAGAACAACAAGCAGAACAAGCTCAAGTAGCCGAAGCTCAAGAAGAAAGCAAAGACGTTATTCGTGATGCAACAATGAGAGCTCAACGTCTTGAGACCGACGCTAAGTTTAATCAAGAGCTAGAAAATCAACTAAACAAATATGAGCAGTTTAGTTTGGATATGGACGCAGCCGAAGAAGATTTAGCTTTGGAAGATTTAGGCGCCAAACTAGCACTTAAAGATAAAAAGTACCAAGCAGAACTCCAAAGAAGGGGGGACGCTGCGAGATTGCAAGATGCTAATAATTTTAAAGAAGAGTCTCAAAAACTAGTAATGGGAGAGTCTCTTAAGAATTTTAGAGATAATATTAAATTTCAAGAAGAACAACAAGATTTAGATTTGCAATCTATGGAAGATCTTGCTAAACTTGATATTGATAGTGCTTTAGCAGCGGCAGATGCAGCTATGGCAGAAGCATTACGACAACAACAATCGCAAGCATTTAGTCAGCTTGGTAGTGCTGCCGCATCGGTAGTGGGGGATGAAGGCGCTTATAAAGGCTTATTTGGAGGAGATAGCGCAGCTTCAGCAACTCCAGCTACTACAGCTTCTACCACTAGAACTACAGGTATCATACCTAAAGAAGGATAATAGAATGCCAACACCAAAACTTAATATGAGTAATCAACAGTTCGCTGAAAGACAAAAAGCAGCGCAACAAATCAAAGCCGGACAAGCCGCACCGGCAACGGGCCCAGCAGCTCTACAACAACAAGGCGCTCAAACCGGCGCTGTTGCTCAAGCCGCACAAACACAAGGGGCAATTCAACAAGCAGGCCAACAAGTGGTAGACGCTCAAAAACAAGCGCAATTAGGACAAATACAAAAGGTAGAAACTCAGGCTATGGAACAACTAGCCGCAGAGAAATCTTTTGCGGATCAAAGCCGAAGACTCGCAGAGTATGCTCGTGAACTTGGTAATGACATGATGGAAGAGCGTAGGGATTTTGAGCAAAAAGGGAAGCAGACTGCGTTTAATAACGAACGTCAACTGGCTGACTGGGTTGTCGCAAACGCGGAAAATGAGCAGGACTTTCAAAATCGTATGCAAGAAATGCAACAAGCTAGTGTAGAAAAAATACAGACTTTGGAAATAATAAATAACCGTATTATGTTAGAAGAAGAGAAACTCAGCAAAGCAAAGCAGTCCTCTAAAACTAGAGCCATGAAAAAGAAACTAGCAATCAGACGGAAACAGATGCAAGATCAAATAAGAAGAGAAAAAGAAAGAGCCCAAAAACGTGGAGGCGTGTTTAAAGTGCTTACTGGAGTAGTAACCGCAGTAGCCGGAGCTGGAATGGCCTACGCTGGAGCTACTACTGGAAATGTGGCTCTAGCCAGTATGGGCGCTAGTACAGCAACAAGTGGTTTAGGTCAAACAGCGGCAGGTGCCTCAGAAGCAGGAGTGATATAATGGCAGACAAACCTAGTAAATTGCGTAAAGGACTTTCCAGAAAAGAAGAATTTTTGGACCTGGAAAATTTGGCAAGAGAAAAAATAATGGACGCGAGAACAGAAGACTTAGATTATACTCCTTATGATCGAGAGTCTTTTACGTCTGAATATGAAGAATATAAAGTAGATCAAGATTCTTTGGCAGCTGAAGAACGTAAAGAAAAGCGTAAAATTAAAAGACGAAATAACATGATAAAAGCTATCGGTAAAGCAGTAGACGCTTTAGGAAAAATAGGAGCTTCGAAAGCCGGAGGGCTTGTTACTGGAGATTTGATTCCTGATTTAGATTTTGGCTCTGGAGAAGAAGACGGAATTTCGGATTTATACGACACAAAACAGCTAGATATGACAAAAAAGCTTAGAGGGTTAAAAACAAAAGAAAGAGAGCTAGCTCTAAAAGAAGACCAAGAAGAAGAAATAGCAAGAAAAAAAAGATCCGAAAAAGTTAAAGAGGCCTCAAAAGAGCTTGAAGACATTAGAACGCAAAAAAGAAAAGCAGCTGTCAGGGAAAAAGAGGACAATTATGTAGCCTCAAAAGCGCTAAAATCTAGTAAGCAATATGAAAGGTTTTTGGAAGATTTTAGTGAAGGTATTAAGGACGAGACACTTCAAGGCGAAGATGTTATGGAAGAGTTCGAAGACTTGGGAATATCGGAAGAAATAACTGCGCCATTTAAAGAAACTCTTGGATTTTTTGAAGATGAAGAAAAACAAGTTGAAATATTAAAATCAGAAAAATTTAAACAGGATTTAATAAAAGAGCTTGTTAAAATAAAAGTACAAAATGAAATTGACGCTGGTAAAACCATAAGTCCTCGTATTATAGAATCTTTAGGGTTGACAGGTGCGGCAAAATCTAATACAATAGAGGAGTCGAAAACCTCCCAATATAAGATTTTCGAAAAAGGAAATCCTGTGCCTATCATAACACCCGAGATAACAGAAGAAAAAGCTGACGACATCAGAAAAGACCCAAAAGTAGAAAAAGTAGTAAGAGCTGAGAAATAAATAAATACGTAAACAAGATCAAGATTAATGCGAGGAAGGAGTAACCATGCCCGTATCGACTAGAGCCTTAATAGAACAAATTAAAACCCACGAGGGACATGCGGAAGTTGCCGGTAAAATAGATCCTAAAAACAAAGTTGGTAATTCTAAATATGGGACTTATAAAGGGGTTGGTAGAGTAGAATACAGTAAAGAAGGTGTGACACCAGAAATGGCTAAAGAAGCTGGACTTGAAGACTTATACGGAAAAGAAATTGTAACAGGTTATGGACATGCTTTATTAGGGCAAGAACTTCGTGATTATTTTACGGACCCAAAAAAGAAGGAGTACTGGGACAACCTTTCTCAAGAAGACGCTGAAGAGCTTTTAAATAAGGATGTTAAAAAACATCAAAAATACACTGATGAATTATTAGAACAACATAAAATAAATCCAAAAGACCTTAGTAGAGAACAATATAATTCTTTAGTAGAGCTTACCTTTCAACTAGGAAAACCTAGGTTTGAGGAGTTCACTAATTTTTGGGACTACGCTTCTGAGGGTAACTGGGAAGAAGCTGCCAAAGAACTTAAATATGGCAAAACGCGTGAAGAATTTAGTGATTTTTGGAATCACAGTAAAGGCATGAGAAGCCGTATTAAAACCTACATGAAAAATCTTTCCCCTTCTCAAGAACAATCAACAATAATACAATCCCCTTCTGAGGAGGTGCCGGCTAATCAAGCTGGCGGGTTTCGATTTTCCGATTATTATAGCGATGTTGTGGACACACTTCTTCCGAAAGCTTACGCGGACACTTCAAGTGGAGCTCAGTCTTATTTTGAATCTATGCCTACTCCTGAGTATGACACACCAGAAGAGGAGAACGAGGCTCGTTTATCCTCGTATTTTTCAAAAGAAGAACTAAATACAGCAGAAAAAAACAAGCAACGACTGAGCTCTTATTTTAGTCCAAAAGAGCTACAAGCATATCAATCCCCACCTGATGTAATAGAAGATGTGGCTAGCCCCAGCCAACCTCTTAAAAGTTCCGAAGATTTATTGAAAGAAATGTCTAGCCCCAGCCAGTTTTTATACTCTCCAGAAACTAGCACTTCTCCAGCCCCGAGCTCTCCAGCCCCTACTATGAGTCAGGGTGAAGCAGCTACCCGTGGACTAGTTCATGGAGGAACTCTAGGCCTCGCTAAAAAAGCAGCAGGAGGAGCGAATTGGCTTGCGGAAGGTATGGGAAGAATGTATGGAGAAGGTGGATTAGAAGGAGCTATTAAACGCTCAGCTGAAGAAAAGCCACCCATAAAAACACCTGGAGATGCTTTAGCCTTACGTAGTCCAGCAAAAGTTATAGACTTTGGTGAAGCTTTTAGGGCTGAGGATTATCAATCAGGACAAAAAGCCTATCAGAAAAAACTTGATGAGGCGAAGGACGACTGGGCAAAAACTGTGTTTGCGTCAGAGCTTTTAGGAGGGTCGTTTCTGCCAGGTAGTATAGCCTTAAAAGGAGCATCTACAGCTAAACGGTTGTTAGGCGCTACAGCGGCTGGAGGAATTGAAGGCGGTATTTACGCGGGAGCTGAATCAGAAGCCCAAGATTTACCTACCTTAGCTAGAGATATGGGTTTAGGTTTAGCTTATGGAGCTGGAGGTGGAGCTGCCCTGGGAGGTCTTCTTACAGGAGGTGCTGGCCTTTACAAAAAAATAAAAGGAGTAGAACCAGAAAAAGTAGCTATGGCTAAGTTAGTCGATAGAGATGTTACTGATTTAGTTTTAAGTAGGGCCGAAAAAAGAGCTAAAAATGAAGCTGATTTTAATCTAGAAACATTGAGAACTATTCAAAGTTTTGCAGGCAAAAAGGAAAAAAAACAAAATCAAGTTTTAAACCTTTTAAATGAAGATCTAGGGTCTGAGAACTTAAAAAAAATACTTCCAGAGTGGGAAAAAATTATAGATAAAAAGGCTTTAAGATCTCGAACAAAAGACTTCTTAGAAAAAATACCAAACGCTATTAAAAAAGTAGCTCGAAAGGAAGGGCTTGATCCTAAAACAGTTTTTGCATACAACAATTGGCGAAGGGAGATTTTGGATTACATGAAGTGGGTCAACGACATTAAAGGAAGAGTAGGCAAAGTAAGTTCGGATGAGGCTAAGGTTGGGACTAAAAAAGATATAGGAAATCAAATAGAGGAATTTAAAAAAAATATTAAATCGGGTTTAGTAAATAAAAACTCCTATAACCAATACAAAATTCAAAAATATTTAGTTGAAGAATATAGGGAAGCCATGGAAGAAAAGGTGGGTAATGCTTTTAAATCAACAACCAATGATACGGCCTTAAGAGCTGCTGAAGATAAAAGTTACAAAACCCAAAACAAAGGCAAATTAGATCCGTTTACGGGTGTTTCTGGGGACTGGCTTGTGCGTAGGGCGGGTACGGTGACAAACGCTGCGGAACTTATTGATAACAAAGCAAACACCAAAGTTCAGGATGTTATAGGAGATTTGTACATAGCTGGAAATAAGAAGGCCGGTTTTACCTCTGCCGTATCTGATGAATTAGAGCCGGTTCTAAAGCTACGTGAAAAGCGTAAATACGCTAATATGACAAATGAAGACATTGTAAGAATGATTGAGAGTGGAAACAACGATCCTCTAGCTAACGGATACCGTAAAGTCTTTACTAAAATAAGAGAGGAAGCAAATAAAAAGGGAGTAGCAATAGACGAGTATAAATTTGGTCAAGACAAGTATGTCCCTATGAAACGTAAGGGGGCTGCTGATTTGATTATAGCTATAGAAAACAAAGGTAAAGAGCTAAACAACTTAAGTGAGACAAACAAAGAAAATATTACTAAACTTCTTAAGAATGAAGAAGTAAACATGCCTGAAGAAACTTTAAAAGATGTTAACTATTTAACTCAATTTTTAGAACAATCAGGAGTTTCTGAGAAAATAAGTAGCTTTAACGAATTAATTCAAGCAACGGAAGCTTTAAGAAGTCAAGCAATTAACCAAAAAAACACTATGGAAAGTTTTACAAATCCCATTCTTCGTAGCGTTCATGAACGGTATGGAGACTTGCCTATGTGGGCTAGGGAGACTAATTTAGGAAAAATGGCTAACATGGATGCCGGAGCAATTGGAGATATAATTTATAAACGTCCCGTGTTAGATAGACTAGATAGTCAAATTACACTACTTAAACTAAAAGGATTTGATAACTCTGCTGACTATTTAACCAATCTAAAATTAGATATATTAGGAATTCCAAGAGAAGGTTCCAAGCTGGCCTCAATGATGTCTATAAAAAATAGTATTAGGACGCAACTTTGGTTTAGAGAAAGCTTTCCTGGAAAGTTAGTGGGAGGACTTGTTAATTCGCTTAGTAACGCTGTTTATGGTAGTGCTTTAGGTTTTAATCCTGACGTTATTGTGCGTGATTTAACTCAACCATATTTGATGGCTGCAAGAGAGTTAGGAGTGGGTCCAATTGGAGATGGTTTAGCCTTACGTAGTACAACAAAAGTTATAAAAGATTACAAAAAAATTTCAAAAAAATTTAGTGACCTTGGGTTAGTAAACGTAAGAGACACAAAAGCTTCAGACTTCGAAGGCTTAAAAAACGGCCTTGCTGAGTTTTTTCCAAACAATAAGTATGCAAGAAAGTTTGATAAGTATTTAGATTTATATGTTGATACCGCCCTTAAGGGAATGACGGCTACAGAAAGATTGAACAGATTAACAATAGCTCAAATGAGTGAAGATGTAGCACAAATGCTTATAGCTGGAAATACAAAATGGCTTAAAAACGCACCAGATGAGATAAAAAGTAAAATACAAAATCAATTAGATGCAGAAGAGGGTGTAGATTTATCGGAACTAACAAAAACCATAGGCAAGTGGCTATTGCCTAAAACACAGTTGTCCTACGCTAAAGACGACATGTACGAGCTGGGCAGAGAATTAGGGTCTCATTTTTCAATGTTAACTAAATGGCCTACAGCAATTGCTAGTGATATAGCTACAAAATTTAAGAAAGGTGGGTGGAAAGAAGGAGGCCAAAGAGTGGTACAAAAATATTTTGGTTCTTCTTTGCTGGCAGCTATCTTAGCAAGTCGTCTCCTAGGGGATGATCAAAGCGCTAGAAGTAAGGCTATCTTTGGTAGCAGTCCTATACGGGATCTGCCAGTAACTTCCGCACTCGGGATAGTAGGAGCTGTAACACCTCTACCCGCTTCGACTATTTTAGATCTTGGTACCTCCTTTTTTAGTTTAGGAGCAGAAGCCGCTAGTGGTCGTTGGGATGCTAGAGATTATAACCGATTCCTAAAAGAATCAAAAAAGGCAGCAACGTATTTTCTACCGGTTGGTGGTAGTATAATCAGAACTAAGAAAACACTTGAAGATCTTTCGGGAAAAACAGACAGAGACAAAGCAAAGAAAAAAAGAAAGAAAAGAAAAAGATATTTCGACTAATGTATGGGCGGGCGGAAGGTGATTAGTTGGCGGGGGCTTCGGCCCCCAAGGGCATTAATTTAGTGAATGCAACAATGACAAAGCTTCTCTACAGTTATAAATTAAATTTACCAAACAATTTCCATCAGTAATAGGCCACGCCTGTAATCCACTATCTGCACTTCTTGGGTGAACAAATTGATACCATATGGCCTTCACCCTCGTATTACTATCTACATTCATATAAAGCTTGGAGCTTACCTTTAGTTTAAGGTACTCGCCGTTATGATTGTCCCAAGATATCTCCCAATATTTACGAGAGTCGTTATAAGTTAGTGAGGTAGGTTGATGTCCTATGCTCATTATAATTTCTTTAGCTATGAATTTGTCTATCTTACGTAGCCTTCTGTTTTTAAATTTTTCTTTAATCGCCCTCAATAATCTCTTCCAATCGAATAATGAGCGTTTCGAGTTCTTCGATTCTGGCCTTAGTTGCTTTACGTTCATCTTTTAACCTTCCCTCTAATTCATCTATTTTCTCTATACAGTCCGCTAAGTACGAGGCTAAGACAGAGATCCTAAGATCCTCTACTTTTCTAAGGTCGTTAAGGGACTTTATGTTACTCACGGCATTCCTCCAGTTCAACTTCCTAAAGTATTAATTGATCTAAATTCCCGAATAACAATAGAATGAGGTTCTGTGTTTAAAAAATCTAATAATTCTGCTCTTTCTTCTTCACTTAAAATTGCCCACATTGCAGGAACAGCACTATATACCTCTCCATTATGAACGTAGTTAGTGTGTGGGAAGCCCACGCTTACTAGCTTTTCGGGAAGCTTAAGTACTAAGTCTGCTTTAAATTTTAAGGGACTGTTTTTTATTTTAAGCTTTCCGTTGCTTCCTACAACAATTCCTGAAACCTCTGTAATAGTATTATCATTTACTGTTTCATTAGGCCTTCTCGGGTGAGGCACTATAGGATGTATAGCATCTTTTCTCTCAGCACCTTCCACATATAAATGAATGTGTTCTAGTTTGATTCTTTTAAATATTTTAGCCATTGATTATCTCCTCTGTAACTAAAGCGTCAGTTGTTAATAGTAGGCCTGCAATACTCGCTGCATTACGAAGTGCAAGTTTTGTTACCTTCGTTGGATCAATTATACCAGCTTCTCTTAGGTTTGTCAATTCTCCAGTCTTCATATCCATTCCGTCAAACCAGTCTTCAGATTGTCTTATATCTCGAAGGTATGCCGCAGCTTCAACTCCCGCATTATCAAGTATCTGTCGAAAAGGCTCCTCACAAGCGCGTTTAACAATGTCTACTCCCAGTTGCTGGTCTCTGTTGCTAACTTCTACAATAACCTTTGGGGCTAGTTTTGCTAAGGCAGTACCTCCTCCAGGCACAATCCCTTCTGATACCGCAGCCTGAGTAGCCCCTAGGGCGTCTTCTATTCGGTGCTTAAGTTCTATAATCTCGGCCTCGCTTCGGCCACCAGCATGGATTACAGCAATTCCTCCAGCTAATCTGGCTATGCGCTCACTATAAAATTCCTTGTCAAAATCAGATGGAGCTCTTTCCCTTTGAGCTTTGAGTTTGTCTACTAGGTTCAGTAGGTCCGGGGTGGAGGCTGCTCCCCCTATTATAGTAGTGTGCTTAGGAGTCAAAGTTACTCTTTCCGCAGTCCCCAAACAATCAAGGTCAAATTTTGCGGCATTGTGTCCCACCGTTTTTCCCCCTGTGAGTACGGCAATGTCATTTAGCATGTCACCTTTGTGGACTCCTACGCCAGGACTCTTGACTGGAATGATTGTGCAAGATCCGTTTTTATAATTATGCTCTAGTATTTGAGTAATCGAACCCATAAAAGAATCAGCAATAAGTAAATACGTATTACTTTCGAATCCAGGGTGTTCACTCAGAGGCTCTAGTATAGACCTTAAAGTAGCCGGAGAAGTTAGATTTCCATTGAAGCATATTACCTTGACCTGATTGTGTTCGCTACTAAGTTTGTCTGGGTCAGTAATCATAGACTCACACATATAACCATGATTAAATCTCATACCTTCCGTTATGTCTACAAAAGTTTTTGGAGTAAGACCATCGCGTACAGTAATGACCCCTTCAGGCCCTATCTGATCCATAGCGTCAGCAATCAATTCCCCTATCCAAGTTTCGTTATTTGCACTTATAGCTCCTACTTGGGATATTTCTTTTACAGAGTCTATGTGATAAGTAATACGGTCCAACTTAGAACATACAGCCTCAACGGCTTTGTCCATGCCCCTTTTAATTTCAATTGGAGAGGAATTACCAGTCTCTACAGCTTTAAGACCTTCTCTAAACAAAGAGTCGGCTAATACTGTAGATGTGGTAGTACCATCGCCTGCAGCATTCGCTGTATTACGACTGACTTCTTTTACTAGTTGTATTCCCATATTCATGTAAGGGTCTGATACTTTGATTTCGCTAGCAATAGTGACTCCATCTTTTGTGATAATGGGCGAAGAATTTTTTCGATCAAGTACCACGTTTCTTCCTTTAGGTCCTAAAGTCACCTTAACGGTTCTTGCCAGTTTGTCTATTCCAGCTGCAAGTCTTTTTCGCGCATCAGACCCCGACAGTATTTGTTTATTTGATAGTTGTTCTAAGTCCATATTTACTCTCCTTATTTTGTAATGTCAATGCCACTTTTGTGTTTGTGAAAATCTTCTTTATCACTGGGCAGACGTTCTTTGTTTTCGGCCTCTTCCAATTTAGCTAAATGCTCTTCGTAATCTTCTCGGTCATCATGAGGTAAACTATACATCATTTGCTCCGTTTCTAATCTTTCTTTAACCTTGTCAAACCTTCCTTCATTTCCTGCTCTTAGATGATTGTGTTGAGGAAGTTTAGTCTGAACTCTGTCTAAAGATAGGGTAGAGCACTCGCTGCATTCCACTTCTGTATCTCTATTTTTAGAGTCTACCATTTTACTCTCCTCGTGCCCACACTCTCGGCAAATGTAATTATAGATTGGCATCATGCTTCCCCAGACTTAGAAATACAACAAGACCAAGCCCTAGACCCAGATTTAGACCAAGCCCTAAAAGAGTGCCTAGACTCACACCAAGACTTAGACCAAACCCCATACCTAGACCTAGACTCAGACTCACTGTGATAGTTATTCATTGCTTTCATTATGATCCCCCAGACCAAGACCTAGACCACCTAGACACAGACCAAGACCTAGACTCACTGTGATAGTTATTTAGTGCTTTCATCATGCTCTCCTTGTTCTAGACATAGACCAAGACCTAGACCAATCCATAGACCTAGACCTAGACCAGGACCCATACCGATGCTGAGACTCAGATCCAGATCCAGACCTAGACTCAGACTCACTGTGATAGTTATTTAGTGCTTTCATTATGATCCCCCAGACCTAGACCTAGACCGAGAACTAGACCAAACCCCAAACATAGACCCAGACCTACACCAAGACCAAGAAATATACCCAGACCAAGAAATATACCCAGACCTACACCCAGACCTACACCCAGACCAAGACTTAATGTGATGGTTATTTAGTGCTTTCATTATGTCCTTTCAATTAATCTTTCTTTTTAAATTCCGTACTTTGATGAAACCCACAACTATTACAAATTTTAACTACCATATACCTGGCCCCTAAATCTGTTACCTGCTCTTCTATTGCCAGTATACCACACTTCTCACAGTTGTCAAGTCGTTTCCGTTTCCCCCGTGCTATTTTACGAGCTGTTTCAACTACTTCCTGATCCCCCTGAGCGTCTTGTAGCTGGATAACCCTCTCTTCCGTCAGGGTTAGGGCTTTCCGTAATTGACGTATTTGGGCTTTTAGTTGGCTGATTGTCTTCCGCTGGTCTCGTAGTTTCTTCTCTCCTGATCCTTGTGCTTTCCTCTCTTTCTTCTTTGGCATATGCTCCCCTGCAATAAATCATGTGGGTACTAAAAGCTTTTTTATATACTAAACTTCCGCAACTACTGCAGCGCCCCAAGTCATCTTCATATTCCCAATCATAATGCAAGTAAATCCAGGACACTAGATCTCTCCTTTTATTAAAAAATCTTTAAACTCTTTTTCGGTAATCCTTTTATACCACTTAATATATCCATTAGTTACTAAATCTTGCATGCTCTGTTCTTTGTTCATGAACACTCCACCTTCGTTATCTATCCAATAGTTTTTCATCAGTCACTACCCCTTCTTTAAACCACGCGGGTAAGTCCGCCTTTGTTTGAGTATACCACCTTTCCCATGATGAATCAAGCACGTAAGTAATACCGTAGTCATCCTCTCCTCTGCTGACTCTTCCATAACTTTGTAAAAGTTCTCGGGCGGTTAGCCATCTATAGTACTCTGGCTCATTTTTAAGAATCCATCGATTGCTACTATCAACTAAACTAGGGTAGGGTACTTTTGTAATACACTGCCATCTAGCTAAATCTTGGTACAGACTTATACCTTCCGACATTCCACTACCGATTAGAATAAGATCATCACTTTCTTTAAACTTATTAAATATTTCTTTTTTATTCACGTGGTTGTGAAAAATAAACCGAGGATTTTCCGACAAATGTGCTTTAAGTTTTTGAGCAATTCCGTAAGTTGCGTGAATTAATCCTTTTTCTCCTTTATGTTTACTTGCTAAGTCTATAATTTTTTGGGCAATTAAAGGTATACTTTCTGGTTGATTGCGGTAAGACATGTCTGCAACACTAAGAGGAACCAAAGGCCTTCTTTCTATAGGTATAGGAGAAAGAGTGTCTACGTATTTTACAACACGATCACTTAACCCCAGTTTACTAATCTCATGTTTAGATATTGTGGCGCTCATTATAATTATGCGTTTAGTCTTGTCGGGCCATAATATAGGGCTATAGTCAGATACCGATAGAGGTCGAACTTTTATGCATTCTTTAAGTTGTCCATGATAAGAATCGTTTGCATACTCAATGACACTAGCGGGGTGTTGCCTTTGTAGTTCTTTAAGAAGATCTCCCACTCTTGCAAAGTTTTGGTTTTCTTCGGCCCACTCTAATAACTCCCCAAAAGTTTTAAGGCCTGAAGGGAAGTTGACTAGGTGTTTCCATATTTTAAATGCATGAACATTCTTTAGCATTTCAAGTACGTTATGTCCTTCGTCAAAGATAACGACATCTTTATACATTCTATGAGCTAAGTAGCTGTAGTAATTAAGACATGTAGGGGTGAGTTTCTTTTTGCAGTGGTTTAAGTCTTTAGTGTACTCGTTTCCTCTTGGCCATACTCCGTACATTTTTTTAAAATCACCCACTCCTAGATCTTTGTGGGGAAGTTTACGACGTCCATGCCATAAGCTGTGCTTTGGAACTACATAATCGTTAATTGAAAATACTGTACTTAAGTGATTGAACTCTTCTGTGTATTGTGCACGAAGAATGTTATTAGGTGTGAGGATAGAGCATCCTAATCCTGCTGCATTAAATCCCAGCTGCATAGCTACAGCTATAGCTGATTTTCCAGATCCTACAGGAGCTCGAACTACAAGCACATCCCAATCATGGATTGTTTTTTGTGCTTCATTTAGAGTGATATTTTGACCTTCTCTTATACTTGAAAATGGGAAGTAGTTTAGAAAGTCAATTTGTTTCATCATCCTTCTCCAAAGCTAGGACTGCTTTTTTATAATGTACAACTTCAGCTTCTAGCCTTTCTATTTCTGACCGTTTATCATTTGCTGAATTCATTAGGCTATTGTGCTGCTTTTTGTATTTTTCTAATAAATCCACTCTTTCTTTTATTTCACTTTTTATTACTTGTATCGCTGTTCTAATCATATTCACTCCAATCTAACTTCCAATTGTATTCTTCTACTAATTCTTTTAGAAAAGCTTCTTGAGCTTCCCTTTTCCACTTGCTTGAGTATCCTGCTGCAAGAGCTATAGCTGCGTACCCCATGTAGACGGCATCTATATCATCTCTCTTAATCCAACCTCCTAACCTTTTAGCTATGGCTTGCCACATCATGGGAGATACCATGTAGACTTTATTCCAATTAGTACAAGCAGCAAAAACAGAGATTGCTTGTTTAAGGACTATAGGAACGCTATAGCCCCTACCTCTTCCTTTTAGAAGTTCTAGTCCAATCACATCGTATTCGGCGTTAAAGTTTTTCATGAGATAGTTTCTTAAATTTTGAAATCTTTTAAGTGCTACTTTATGTTCTTTAAATGGTATAAATCCACACTCTATAAAAACTCCTCCATTAAACTCTGCATAGCCTCCTTTACCGGTCTTACCTGAAGAAGGATCAATAACAAGCATGCTACCTTCAAGGACTTCTAATTCACAATGTTCTGTTGGTTGTCGAGGTTTTTTTGATCTGGCCACCACAGAATCCTTTCCATTTTTTAAGTACCGCTTCTTCTTTATGCGAAGGGTTTTGTCGGCTGTTCCACCAATACAAGTATTCTAGCACTTCGTCGCTAGAAAGTCCAGCCCTAATTCCACTTTGGAATAAAATAAACATATGACCGTGTCTTTTTCCTTCCCCTCTAAACTGCAATAAGTTCCTTTGAAAATCGAGCAGGGCTTCTGGATCTCCTTCTTCTATGATTTCGTAAGCTTGCTCTTTTGGTTTGACCAAAGGTATTTCTAATACAGGTCCTTCTACTCGGCTTGTTAATTTTTTAATCTTTCCGGTTTTGGAATGGACAGCTCCAGGACATCTTATTATACTATGGTGTCGGTAAATGGTGTCGTCTATTAAATTTAGTATTCCTATGGAACGAACAAATTCCAAGTGAGAATTAGGCAGCCAATTGTGGCATATATTAGCAGTGTCTATGTGCCAATGAGCTCCTCTGTTCCCTGTGTCATAACGAGAGTACCCGGCCCCTAAATTGTCTATGGCTTTTTGTACTTCTTGTATGTTTTCCTCCTCGTCTACGTCAATATATAAAGTTGAAGATTGTACTGGAAAATTCTTTACCCCTCGTACAGCTTCTGTAGCAGCTATGTATTCTTGGGTTTTTTCTGGATATCCATAAACACTACGAAACGTATATAGGCGATCAAGCTCGTCGTAGGTCGCTATTAAAGGAGGTTCTTTTTCTTTGCGCCACGGAGTCATACGCCACTCATGTTTGATCACGTCTGTTTCCTTTCTCTAAAGTTTTTGATCTACACATAGATCATATGGGGTACGAATGATCTACACATAGATCATGACGGAGAACGTTTTGTATTAAATTTTATACGCCTCTTGTGCATCCTTCTACAACAACACTTCCGTCAGTCCTTTCGGGTATTTTTAGCTTTAATTTTTCTTTTGCTTCTTTTTCGGCTTGGGGTTTGCTTACTGCGGATATTAGTAGGGTGTGGTAGGTTATGATTTCGGGGGACTCTAGATCCTGAGCCCCCCCGGTGTAAAGTTCTATACGGGCTTTAACAATAAATTCTTTAACTATACCTAAGTTAGGCTTGTTATTTGGCATCTTTAATAACCCCTTGTAACCATTCTAACAACTCAAGTTGGTCTTGTAGCTTACGTAACTCTGTGTTAAATTTTAAAAGCTCAAGCTCAAAATTAGGGCTTGGAATACCTTTTTCCCTAGCTGTTTTTTCTAACGTCCATTCTATTCCCACTAAATGAGCCTTAATCCATTGGGCATATTCATTAACTTGGTTACTTACGTGATTCAAGCCTTTTGAAGTATTCGACATAATCTACTACCTCTCTCTCTCCTGCATCTAACTTCGCAAAAATTAAGTTGCTCGGAACTAATTGTCCAAAAGGATTCATAGCATTCGCGTCAAAGTTTATTCCGGTCATAATGACATCTCCAGAACCTACATCCTTGTTACTTCCCGAGTTAACTACCCTGAGGGCAACTTCCAGGTTTGCTACATTTGCATCATCTAGCATATCAAATTTAGTAGTGTCATTTTCTGGAACGATAACGACCCAACTAGCAGTGATAAAATCACCAATTGGAATTAATTTCATTTTGTTTCTCCTATCCATTTTCCGTTACGATTAAGTATCATAGGCTCCAATACAGGCATGCCGTCAATAATGACAGCAGCACCTAGCACTGGCCTATCCTTAGTTAATTTATTATAAGCAAAAGCAAGGCTCTCATCATCAATTAAACACCCGGCTTGCAGGCTCCATAGCAAGCTATTAGGATTACCACTATATTCAGTTTTAAACTCTGTGTGAAAATGCCCTTGTACTATTTTTTGTCCTCTTTGATTGGCTACAGCTAGTCCATTCTTTTTTATACCGTGATGAAAGTAAATGTCTGGAAGTGCTTTGCTATCAGTCTTAAGTGTTAGGTCAGGCACAAACTTCCAACCTTCCCCTACCTCAAAAATTTCATTGTAGCTTTTAATAAGCTTGCGAGGCAGTCCATTAGCGATAAATTTTCTAAGTGGTAAATCCCCGTGATTACTACCAATTATGTACATATCAGGAAAGATTGTTTCTAAAGATTGACATCCTTCAATAGCAAAGTCAAGCTCATCTCCTGCATTAAATAAGTCAGGATCACTACTATGAAAGCTGATGTTATGAAAGTCTACAAGATCTCCTAAGTTTACTACCATATCAAAATATTCATATTCCTTTTTTAAGCTTTTTAAAAAATCTAATGCATCTTTATGGTGATAAGGCATGTGCATATCAGGAATAACAAGTATTTGTTTTCCCCTATAATCATATTTAATTTCGTTATGTTTCATTGTGGTTCCTACAATTTAAAAGGTCTAAGATCTACACCAGTTTCTGGCTCAATCTTTAAATAAATCTTACCAGCAAGTTGTTCGTTTGTCAACTTTTCAGCTAAATTAAACACATCTAAAACTTCCTTGACATCTTCATCTCTAGTTTCTACAATCGTTTCGTCGTGGAAATCTGCTATCCACATGTTGAAGGGTGCTCGCTTTTCGTCCCGTAATTTCATCACGTTAGCAATATGTCTTACTAAAATTCTATGTCCTGTGCCTTGAATTACAGTGTTTAAAATGTCTTTTAATTTATGTCTTCCTATAGTTATAGGCAGGCCAAGTCCGTCTAGTATCCAACCGCCGTTATTAACGCGAACATCTTTTAATTCTTCCTCGAATTCTTTTACTCGCTTGAACAATTCCCAGTAGTCCTTGTGAATTTCCTTCGCCTCATCCAAAGACAAGTCAACACCTTGACTGACCAAGGTCTTCCATATCTTGGCAGGCCCAGCTCCATAGCCACTACTCAGATGAAGTACCTTCGCAATGCCTCGCTCTCTTTTCATTTTCTTTTTAGTTTTTGCAATAGCTTCTAGGGTAGGTGAATCGGGGTTGTATCCCTCCGCTCTGAGTGTTGCTCCCATAGCTTTTGTATTACTTCCGACAAAAAGATATATGTCATTTGGCTTTGCGTCTGGCCCGTACAACTTCATGTAAGACGGACACTCGCTGAGCTCCGCTAGTACGCAAGGCTCAAGGGCTGTCACATCTGCGTCCACCAAGGTGTGGTTTTTACGCGAAACAAAACACTCAAGGTATCTAGGGTCTTTGCTGATCTGCTGGAGGTTTACTCCGCCACTTCCCGCACACCGTCCTGATAGAGTTCCTAAGGGACGTAGCTGTCCGTGGTGTACTCCGTCTATTAAGGAATCTTCAAGCCCGTTAGCATACCCTAACAGTTTCACATCGGCGTTGTAGTCAAATAACATTTGCCCTACTTCTCCAAGCTTTGGTAGTAGTTCTTTTGAAATAGGAATGTCGTTTGTCTTGGCCGCCCACTCATGTGTGATTGTCTTTCCTTCTGCGTGGATGTCTACCTCCCACAATAACTTGCCACCTTTGAATTCTCTTTGCTTTTCGTCCCAACCCAAAGAAGGTCGGACTTCACTAACTTTATATATGTGTGAAAAGAATAGGTTACGGAGTTGGGGTTTACTGTTGGTGTTTAGCCAGTGGGCCGGTTCATAATTGGCGACCTTCTCTTCCCATTTAATCCATCGAGCCGCAAGTTTCCCTGTCTTTGTCATCTTGGGAGGTTCGGCTTCTTTTAATTCTTTTAGCTTGATAGTGTCGACAGAGGCGATCCAATTTTGCACTTGTTCATGGTTCATGAATCGTGAAATAAATGCTTCGTTGTTGACTTCCAACTCTTTCTTTAATGTTGTTAATTTGTCTGTGTCTATCTTGATACCGTGGAATCTCATTTCGACTATTGCTCTATAGTGGTACGGCACTTCGGTTTTTGATATGAAGTTTACTGCGTCAGGAAAAGCCTCCAGCTGCGGAAGAAGATGCTCGAACAACTGATAAGTAGACTGCACATCGTAGCAGCCGTACTTGCCAAGGATTGAATCTGGCGCTTGCCACATGTCACCCTTGCCTAGTCCGTTCTCTGCTAACCACTTGTCTAGCTCAACGTCCCCTTTGTCTTTCCAACCTAACACGTCTATCTGTGCAGCATTGAGACCGTAACTCTGACCCATCCACTCGTGCTGGCTTAGATGAAAATACATACTAATTGTGTCCCACTTCCATGGCCATCTAGGGGATAGGGTAATCGGTAAATTGTACTTGTTGCAAAGTATCTCCAAAACGGCTGCATCATAGCACACATTGTGCGCCACTAAGTTTCTTTTGCATAAAGCTTTAATTAATTCTTTGGCATTTTGTTTATTTTTTAAACTAAAGTATATTCCTCCTTCTAAATTTTTTCCTGCAATAGCAATTCCTACTGCTCTAAAATCAACGGCAAATATGTTTAATCCTGTAGTTTCGAAATCGACAATGATGGGGCCTTCGATTCTATTTACAATAGAAGCTGCCATCCACCAATCACCAGCATCAGCAATTTTGTAATCGGATCTTGGGCCGTATTTCCCAGACTTTGCGGGCTTAAGCAAAGAGTAAGGTTTAGTTATTTCGCTCATTACCACACTCCTTTGTTGTTAATTTTTTCAGTTTTAAAGTAAGACTCTACTCGGTTATAAGCTTTGTTTCCTAAATTGTCAAGAGCTGTTCTTGCTTGGTTGTATGTTTGAAATATTTTAGAAATTTCTTCGGGTCCTTTAATCATAAAGCCATTATGAACTCTTTCTATATAATTGCCTTCACTTTTTACCACTCTAATTAAGAGCTCTTGTCCTTCAAGCTTTCTAAAATTATCGCTGTCAATTACATCTTTCATCACTTCCAAAGGAACTGCTGTTAACAAATCCATTAATTTTTTGCTATATCCATTACCGTCTTGGTTGTTTATAAATATTCGATCAATAATTATATCGCCAAAATTATTAGATAAAGTTATACGTATTGTTGTTTGCATATCTTCTATGGGTGTTTTTATTTTTACAGTGTGAGTACCAACACTTAAATAACCTCCAATAGTTTTAGAAGTATCAAATCCTTTTTCTTTGTATTCTTTACGAAACGCCATACTAAGTTTCCTTTTTGTATTTTTTGTACATCAAATAACTTATTGCTAAAGTGTTTAAGGTGTAGTTCGCAGCTATTGGCAGGGGTATTTTTTCAAATCCGCTAATATATATAAAACCAAAAACTTCCCCAGACAACCAAAGCATTAAAAAGGCAGTACTCAAACCCTCAGTTTTTCCGGTCCTCCAAGTGTGGAGTACTTGGGGAAGTCCGCACAGAGAGAAAGCTAAGCTGCTTATCCATCCCGCAAACTCAGTCATTTTCTTTTCCTTAAGAAGTAAGACTCTTCAAAAACTACCACGTCAATAACTTCTTCAACAATTTCATCCAAGAATGTTAAGGCCTCTCTACGCACCCCTATTGATGCGTGTTTAAGAGTTTCAGTAAAAAAAAGGTTTTTATTTACTTTTTCTTTTATTTTTTGTTTTGCTTGTTCCCTCCATTCAGAACATAAGTCATCTAGACTGATGTTTTGGAACGTGTCTTCCGAAAGCTGATAAAATAAATCTTCTCGATCATAACCTCTCGCCGAAACAAAATCAGCAAACATTTCACACATGGTTTCGAAACAAGGGTAATCTTTGTGCGTCATTACAATGTTTCGTCCACCTTCTTCCGTGTAAATAAACTTAAGCATAAACTTCCTTTCCGTGTACTGGGCAATTCCCATTAATTACGTAATTCCCTGTTGGGTGTCTATATTCATTATCCATCATCTTCATGATCTAATTCATTCCTGTCTGTTAAAAACCAATTGTCGATTTCATCGGTCTATGTCTCCATGTACTGGGCAGTCAGTCATCACTACGTAGATACCACTTGGGTATCTTTCTTCGTTGTCCATCTTAGGACAAGTGCATCTCGGTGCTTCCCAGAACTTGTGGTACTTCTCGCTTTGAGGAAATCCCCATGCGCGTTGCAGAGCGTACTCGACATTCCGCAGTTCCATACCGTACGCTGACAGGCTGAAGTCTTCTGCCCCCTCCATGCCTGCATAGAGAGCTAGTTTACGGGCGTGTAGTCCTAGGATTTCGGCCGCTCCTTCCATTTCTATTGCCTGCTTTTTCATTAGGTCTTGAGACAAGGTTACGGTGGTGCCGTTTAGTGTGATTGAGTTCATTGTGTCTCCCTTTGGGGATGTTTTGGGTTAGTGTTAGATAGATCTTACAAAAATACTCCCAATGGGGAGAATGTAAGAAAGATCTTACGAGTCGTCTTTATGTGGACGTTTATTATACAGTTTTGTATATTGTCTGTCTTTGTGTAACAAATCACGGTCAGTATGTGCTACTGACATATTAAAGTTACAAATAATAGACGTTTTTGGCAGTTAAAACGCTGTAAGTATCTAATATTATTATAGACACTATTGCACCTCCTTCAAGTATTCGTATTCAGCTTCGACGAATTTAGCGACGGCTGGGAATTGCTCCCTTACAATCTTCCAGCATTCTTTAGCTACATCCCTGTGTTCCTTCTGGGTTTCAGGTCCGCAACGTACAGCGCAGTAGTTAATCCAAGATCGTAAATTACCCTTCATGTACAGGCGCGTCTGTGTGGTTAGGGGTAGGATCATGCGAGCGCATTCTTTGGCGACTCCGTTATCTAACATTTGGTTATAAAACTCTTCAGCGTGTTTAATGAAAAGAGCCACTTTCGTATTGAAGTAAGCCTTGTCCTTCCAGCTCATTGTGTCGGTGCTGTTCTGACGATTTTTTGTGTCTTGCTTACGCAAGACTACCGGCTCAAACTCCGTTGATTTGGCATACCGTTGACTGAATTCTTGAAAGACAAAGCTGCGGTGCCTCAAAATCTGAGCACTAATTGCGCGACTTGTCTCGATCTCGACGGTCAGGTCCGCCTGCTCGAAAATACTCACATGCTTGTGCCTCCAGCAGTAACCTAGCAACCTGTCAGCAGTGGCCGTATTTAGTTGGTTGTTGGGGTTGGATACTCGGGCACAGAATGATACGAGCTGTTCTGCGTCGTCGATCCCTTTAACAAGGGGTTTGGTTACGGCGATTGGTGTTACTTTCATCTATTCTCTCCATACCAAGTTGGTATTCTTTTGTCTGTGTCCCATCTATCATTTAAATACAATTGATAAGCTTTTTCTATGTCTTTAATGTGTTTATAACTTAAGCCTAACTCTGCATGTGCAGCACAATTAGCGAAAGGAGTGAGCTTTCCGTTAGGGATGTGTTCCGCACCGTGAAGTAGCTGAGGAAGTAAGTTAAAAGATTTGTGTATTTTTTGATATCTACTGGTGTATTCGTTGGCGAGAGCAATAAAATGATTAAGCAACCACAAATAATTAGCCCTAGTTTTACGAGCCCACACGTTGCACGGGTGGTTTTTGTGGGTAGGTTTGTAAGGAGCTTTTCCTCCGTGTTCGGTGATTGCCGTGCTTAGCATTTGAGCACTTTCCAGTACCATTTTAACTACCCTTTTATCATCTAAAAATTTAGCAGCTTTTGTAGGGCATTTGCTTGTTACAAATATGTTCATTTCATTCTTCCTCGATTAATGATTCTATGTTACCTATTGCTGTATTGCCTTTGTTAACATGAAAATGATTAGGATTGACAGTGTCACTACGCTTGATAAAATTAAAGGGACCTCATACCACCCAGTTCCAGTCGGGTCCCGATGATGCACATAATAAGACAATCCAAAGATGTAACCTTCAACCAGCAAGAAGCTGAGTACGGCGTATTTGTATTTCATTTTATTCTCCTTATTGTGTCAAACTGAAAATGCATGTGATTAGTTTCGCGATTTCTAACAACATAAACTAAGCAGCTGTTAGGATTACGCTCCATATGATCTACTATAACAAGAAACTCTTTACCTGTCAACCAAGACAAAGGACGCTCGTTTTTGGGCGCCCTTTTGTTCTCAAAAACTTTAGTTAATTTACACGTTTCAAGTAATTTCGCAGGAGCCTCCGCTACAAGCGAGTTCACCGGCACGATCGTCAACAGTACCGCTCCAATCAACGCCGTTGTAATCGATCTCCTTAGTAATTTTTGAAACCATCTCATCGTATGTCTCCTTATCTATTGTTTGGAATGGCATTTGCGTATAGGTACTGTCGAACCTTGGCAAAAAGCTTATGCCAGCGTAGCTGTTTTTATTGTCTACCATCCACTGTTTTATTTCTTCGAGCTCTTCTGGTTTATATTCTACTGTCAAACTAACATTGTGGGTGTTTTTTCCCGATCTGTGTCCTTTTAATATCCAGTTATTATAAATAAATTTAGCTCTGTTCATCAGCTCAATTGACGTTTCATCAGTTTTGTTTATGGCACCTTCTTGAGCTTTTACAGGGAATCCTACGACCATTTTATCTGCGTCTGTGTTATCTTTTTCCAAGAAAGGGTACTGGGCATTTGTTAAGACCTCCACAATTTTGTGATTGTTTTCCATCCTGATGTGTCTTATATAATAAGGCGCGTGGTCTGCGTGTATCCCACTAGAACATCCTAGCCAAGCACTTGTGCTTCCAGAAGGTTTAGTGGTTGTTATTCTCTTGGCTGGGCTGATGCTAATACTGTCTGCAAATATTTTATTAATTGATTTTACAACATAATCTATATTAAATACTTGTAAAAATTCAGTGAGCAGTTTCCAATTATCAGCTTGTCCGGTTAAAGACACGCCGAGCAACGCTTCTTTTTCTGCGTTGATTTTCCATTTAGGTTGAAGAATTTTAAAGTTTGTGTAGCTGGCTTGTAAAGTTCCAATGACAGTTGCTGCCCGTGTCGCTTCATAGAGTTCGTTGACTGTTCTACAGGCTTTTACATTAACCTCCGTGAGGTTACATAATCCACCATCAAGAAGCGATATCTCATGACAAGGGTTAAACCCCATATCTGGATCATTTGATAAGCTTATACCTGGTTCTCCTGAGCCGCTATTAAACATATAATCTATTATAGATTTTATTTGGTTGTTAGTTGTAGCTTCTAATTCTTCTTTAGAAAATTGTGGTATTATATCATATCCATTTTTTGTCGTAGGTGCTCGATAAATCACCGCACTATTATTCGCTCGGCCTCGCTGGGGATTCTCCACCCACCATTCACCTTCTTTTGCCTTATTCATCGCCTCGTCGTCTGCGTCGAACAGGCATATTAAAGCGGCCCTGCGCACACCGCCGACAACAACGCCGTCCGCTATGTGGCACATAATATCGTGCACTTCTACGCTAGTTAACTTCCTACCTCCTGCCTGGAGTAGGGTACTGCGGATAGCTTCGTGTGTTTTCATCAAAGCCTCTGGGCCGCTGGCCGTACCCCCACTACTAATTAGAGATCCTTTAGGCCTAATCTGGTTATAGTCAAATTCTACTGTCGGATAATCCATTAAAATGCGTATGCTATCTGCCCACCCTTCTTTTTTGTCTGCAATAGTGTATTTAAGTTTTCCTAAATGTTTAGATTGCTTACGTATTGACGGCATCTGGCTGATATGTCTTTGTTTAACCGAGTACCCAAACCCTGTGCCACACATCAACAAAAAGAAAGCATCGTGCATATCATCCCAACTGGTGATGTTTGCGAATGCGCAATTGTATATACGCTCGTTTACTTTTTCAATAGCCTCTCCACCAAACTGCAAACTTCTCATGCTCGGCACTACCATTCCCCTGTACACGTAACTGAAGGCTGCAGTAATTTCGCTAACTAAATGGGGAAACTTTTTAATGTGCATATCTTTAGTTCGATTTATAGCTTCAGTTCTAGTTTCTTTTTTTCCGTCTTCTTTAACCTCCGCATATGTGCGATAGTGCACAAATTCCGCAATCCATTTTTTACCTTCATATTCAACAGCCAATTTCAACTCCTTAATTAGTAATTTTATCCTATACTTTCAGGTACTGACCAATACCCTGACCTCGACCTAGAATAAGACCTATTCCAAAATAAAGACCATGACGTAAACCTACATCCAAATCTAGAACTGGACCAAGAAACAGGTTTTTGTCTTCCCCAATAATTATTCATTGCTTTCATTATGATCTCCCAGACCTAGACCTAGACCGAGAACTAGACCAAACCCCAAACATAGACCCAGACCTACACCCAGACCAAGAAATATACCCAGACCTACACCCAGACCAAGACTTAATGTGATGGTTATTTAGTCTTTTCATAAACGCTGCTCACTTCTATCACGTCTACAATAGCATCCCTATTAACTATAATTTCTCCAACGTACTCATTTTCACTAAGTTTTGAAGTGTCTTTAACATACTCACTAAACCTGCCTGTGTCCGCAACCCAGCTAGCATTTTCAAAAACCATTTCTTTTTCGTAAATAGCTTTTAATTTACCAGCAGTTGCATAAGTAACAGTACGAACGTGGTAGTTTGCTCCAATTTTAAATGGGTGACTTTCACTTTCTTTGCTCTTTGTCGAATTACAAGAGCCTTTTGATTCTTCACATAACAATAATTTAACTAAATCCATCTTATCCATTTTTTTATCCTTATTTTAAAATGTGTTAATTTATCTTCCACTACTTCCAAAGCCTTCGTCTCCTCTGTGGCTTTTAGAAAGTTGTTTAACTTCTTCTAATTCTATAGTAGGTATGGGCATTATAATCAATTGTCCAATACGATCACCAACTTCATAAATGGGTCCTAATTGTCTAGGCCTTTTAAATCTTAGTTTTACTTCTCCTCTGTATCCTGAATCTATAACCCCAACAGAATTGGCAAGGCTCAAGCTAGTCTTAGAGATACTGCTTCGAGGAAACAGATACCCGACATGTCCTTCGGGTATTTCAAAAGCTAAACCTGTTCCGTACTCAATGTAAGACAATCCTTTTTCTACGCTTATAGAAGTTAAATCAAGGCCTGCATCATTCGCTTTGGCCTTGACCGGGATAACCGCATTTGCATCAAGCTTTTTAATCTTGACTTTCATTATTGGATTCCTTCTTTAACATTTAAAGTAAAGTCAGCTCCAATAAGTTGAGTCCCATCTTTTTTCATCACAGGTTCTCCTGCCTTATCTCCTTTAGAATAGAAAATTGGTTTTCCAGCATTTTCTGCTCTAGTTAAAAAGAACACTTCGTTAGTTTCTTGGTTCTTTCCAAACTCATAAGGGCCTCTGTCATTAGATTTAGCTGTTAAAGTGTCAATGTCTTTAAACCCTTCATCTAAATTAGTGCTTTTTGCTAACACGTTTTTTCCCTCTTTGTTTTTCATAATGCGATACCATATCCCGTTTTTGCCTCCAAACAGATAATCGTTTCCGGCTTTTGAAGTTTTCAATCTTAAATCTACGTACATATTATCTCCTTAAAATAATGACTTTGCGCCAGTATTACTAGCTTTATTAGTTTTAGTTGTGCTTGCTTTACCTTTTTTAGGTTTAGCGTTTGATGCTTTATTAGCATCATCATCCTCTTGATCAAGACCAAAGAAACTGATTAAAGCATACCTCCTAAAGTATGTGATACCTCCTCCAGCATCTTGAGCGTTCTTTGCGTCTGTAAGTTTACACTTTGTATAGAAATTTTCACCACTGTCAAGATCTACAATCAAAGTACCAACAGCTGAACTGTCTCCAACTGAGTCAAGAGGATTGCTAATAAGCAAGTTTTCTTGTTTAGCTAAAGGCTTTAACACCCTTAATAACTCATTAATTTCAATGTACTTACTATTGAAAAAAGGATTTGTAGAGCTTTTTTGGACTGTGCCTAATTGATCTTGTATTCTAGCTATTTTAATAGCCAGTCCTGCAGACATTCCCATTATATACTTCCTTCTTCTTTTTTACAACTATACCTAACTTCTAGGGTTCGGTTTGTTTTTTTGCTATCAACCACATGAAAGATACTGCTAACACATCCTTTAGGAATGTTACAAGCTTTATCTCCTGCCAACCTAAACATAGCATCTGCCAGCGTATCGTTTTTAGCAGCCAGCTCAGAAATTAAAGCATTGCCGTCTACAGTGACTGCTTCATTTGTGTCTAAATAACCTACAGCTCCTGCTACTTTTTTACAAAACTTTGCTTGAGCTGTTGCGCTCACAAACATTAAACCAATTAAAAATATCTTCATAAAATCTCCTATCGTCGGCAACTTCGCCGTTTACATTAATATTATACTATAAGTGTAGCCAACTAGTCAATTAATTCAGCTTCCAGTTCCTTAATTTTTTGTTCCACTTCTTGCCAAGCTAGATCACACTCATTTTGGATTAGCTCTACCCATTCTTCATAATCTTCTTCAGGAATGTGAGCCCAATCGTAATATTTTTCTCGTTTCTTTTTATTCATAGGCTTTCCCCATATATCGACATAGTAATTCTGAGGTATAGTTTTACTTTCCGCGCAATTAGCTATTAATTCGTAATACTCTTTTATGCCGTCAGGTTTAATTGCTGTCTTCCTGCCTTCAAAAAGTAAATTATTACTGTCCCAGGTAACGTCATACAAAGTCATAAAGGGCTTTACTCCCCATGTATATTCGTCCCCCAATAATGCTCGGTGATCTGGTTGCAAGAGGATGTCTTTTTTAGTTTTAAGAGCGTGCCAAGCACGGCTGCAATACACAAGAACGGCAGGCAAATTGCCATGTATCCAACTATAATGAGCAGTTTGAACCACATTTTCCGGCTTAGGTTGTCCCATGCCCCAGTGAGATAGTTCTTTGGTTTTCCAGGTGCTCGCAATTTGTTTGTGCTCCAAAATAAGTGCCAATTTGTCATTGATTTTGTCAAGTATACCACAATCCGGTCTCCCTGTTACCTTAACTTTTTTATTGGATTTTGTTGTTATAAACCACTGAACTGGTATTTCTTCTTCGGCTTTAAATTTAATTCCAGCTTCATTTAACAAAGATTCATAAGCTGTTTCGTTTAAAAATCCTGCATCTAAAAGAAGCATAGAGTCAAAATCTATAGGCATTTCCATCCCAAGGTATCTTAGCAAGGTTTCTTTTGGGTTTATCCCTATAACTTTATTGTAGTACAGTGCGGAGCTATTACCTCCTCGCAGTATCCCTACCTTTTCTAAGCTTTCTTTTCTTTGACGTAGTTGTTTTTTATAGTGCCCTAGTTTTAGGTATTTATAAAACGTGGTTTTATTCATAGTCACCATATTCTTCTCCCATTATTTCGGCAACACACTCATCTATTAAACGGTCATAAATAAACATTTCTTTTTCTTCAAACGTTAAATCTAAACGAATTTCTTCAGCAAGTTGGTGCGCTTTTGTAAATATGTGACTTGGTATAATCTCTTTCATTCCATCTTTCCTTATTTTCCATCGTTTTTTATATTGCATGAAGGCTCTCCAATTTTACTGTCTTCCCTCTTTATTTGCTTTAACTTTTCAAATAAGGAATTGATTTTAGTAATACTGTCCCTAACTTTGACTAAGCTTTCTTCCGAACCGTTCCAACCTTCCTCAGTAGTGACTTTACCATATTCATGGATAGCAATCAATTTTTGTCTAGGTTTTTTCTTTTGATAATCCTTAAAATACAAAACATTACTCATCTTCTAGCTCCCTTCTTGCGTGTCCGCATAATCTACACCTGTAATAAGAAGGTGTCGGTGGCCTGGTATAATAATCAGGCGGTATATAATCATAAGTAGCTGAATGACACTCACTACATATAACTTTTTTACCACTATTTCCCATTAATTTCCCTTTTTCTTTTTATTATTTCGGTTAAAATTTCATTAAAGGTACCTCTGAATAACTCTAAATCGCAAGGATGTTCGGGTAACAAAATGTATGCCCCGTGATTATTTTTCCCAAAAGCGTTTAAGTGGGCATCCTTGTCTGGGTTATTATCATCTACCGTAAACAATATATCTTCTTTTCCTTTAAATACTACGTATTCCATTACCAGCTCCTCATAAAATCTTCAAGCATTTTCCATTGCTCTTTAGTTACTCTTCTTTCTATCCCATTTACGGACACTAACAACAGTCCCTTATAACTGTCGCTAATTTTTCTAATCCGATAAATGGGACAACCTTCGTTTTTAATAGCGCCGATGTCATCGACGATCACACCTGCCATAAACACCTCCTAATTTATAACTGTTGATTTTTCCTACTATAACTATTTTAGACTTGACAAGCTTTCGCAGGTATGTGTATAATCCTAAGCAAGCATAGGGTAGGACACTGCAGGTATATATCCGCAGTACTAAAACCATAAGTTAGCTGTCAAGTAACGTTATGTAAGAGTTCCTGATTCTTGTATAGTCGCCTTGGGGTTCTTGTTCTTGCGTCCTCACTTTACCTATGTACTCTTGATTGCCATCAACTGTATAGTGTAAATAAAGCAGGTTGTTGTTCACGTCTATTTCCATGATGTGGTCTTGCTCGAACACCTCAGCTAGTTCTAACAAAGTTGATTTTGCTAAATCCCTACTTTTATAATTACTGCTTAAGTGCGAAGGTGCTTCTACAATAAAGACTTCTTTCATAATTCCGTTATAACGTCCTTCAGCCCTCTTATAAGCTTCGTTTCTGTCTTTGAGCACATCTTCTAACTCGTTAGTGTAAACTACGTCAGCTTTTAAGTTATTGCCTCTAAAGGCGGATATAATAAAGTAAGTAGTGGTCCCTATATTCATTTTGCTCCTCCCTTAAGTGAAGAAGAAAGAGCAGAACTAGTTTTAAGCTCTTTAAGAACTGATAATCTATCTTCCACCATAACAACCTCACGAGCAATGCTTAAAGCTGTTATGTAATCTTCGATATTATCAAAAGAAGCCATTACCTGCACCAGTTTATTCCGATAGTGCTCATACGCTGTTATATCTGCATCAAATACATTCATGATTGTCTCCTATAAAATTCTATCTATTTCGCTTTTCAAACAACTGTCTTTAACTACCCTCACTTGACCTGAAGTGAGTGTTACTCTAGCAACAGGCTCCGGCGCTGATGGATCAGTGTCCCAAGTAATATCTATCACGGCAGAAAGATTTATAGAACATTCACCTTTTTCTTGTAAAAGAATTCCGTGATAAATATATGTTTTTATTGGTTTAGTTATCATAAAATCTCCTTATTTTTTGTTAAAGGCCTAGAAGGGCGTCTAGTTGCTCGTCAGTTAATTCATCACTTAGAATTTGTGCGGTAACTTCTGGATTAGTGATAAGTTCTATGCATTTCAATTTTTGTTTAGCTGTGAATCTTTCATCCTCACAAATTGAAGCAGTGTAATTCACTTCGGCAGTTACTTGGTTTTCAGTTCCTCCGTCAACATTTACATCATTACTAGTTCCACAGCTTACCGCCATAAATAAAAACGCGGCCAATTTTAAACTTTTCATTGAGTTTCTCCTTTTTTTACTAACTCTTTCATTTTGCATTTTTTTACTTGACCTTGGTCAAATATGCAAGTCATTGTTATTATTATTAAAATTAAATTTATACACTTCAAATGTCTTTTGATCCTTTATCTATGTCATATCTTCTTTTAGTTATTTCGTTATTTTTTTTACGTCTAGTCTCCTCCGCCTTTTTAGCTTTTTTGTTTTGATTTATCACTTTTGCAAAGAAATCATCAACATCAAAATTAGGCTTCATGACAGCCGGCTCCTTTACCTCTTCTTTACTTTGTTTATTTTTGTGTTTAGCTAAATCAATAACTTTAGATTTTTCTGAATTTTTATCACTCATACTGTTCTCCTTGTTTTGTGTTTTTATCTGAGCCTTTCATGCAAGAATCACAAGTTATAAAACTATGATTAAATTGATTTTTAGGTTTAGCTTCTAAACAATCAGCACACAATTGATGTGTATACCCTTCCATTATTTCTTTCATATGTCTTCCCCACCCACAACATAATCTTCAATTATAGTTAATTCACACTCTCGCGTTTTTTCAAGCTCAGCCGCTCTTTCACTGTCGATATCTTCAGCGAGTACTCTAGCATGTGCCAAGCTCTCAGCTTCTATGTATATATCGGCTTGAACTACGAATTCTTTAGTTACCAAAAATGTTCTCATTTTACCTCCTCCATCGTACTCCAAAGTGCCGGTAACATCGACAATTGTGTAGCATATCTATGAATTTCGTTTTCTTTGTACTTGTTTTTTGTTCCAATGTCTTTTATGTTGTTATTCCAATGTTCAAGACTGTGGTGCTTACATCCTATTTGCACAAAGACAGTGCCGTCATACTTGTAGCTAAAACCAAAGTGACGACCAAGACTGAATACTATAACACCCTTAGCACTTACCAAGTAAGCACCTTCCAAGTTAGCACCTCTCAAGTCAGCACCTCCCAATTTAGCACCTTCCAAGTAAGCACCTTCCAAGTTAGCACCTCCCAAGTTAGCACCTATCAAGTTAGCACCTATCAAGTTAGCACCTATCAAGTTAGCACCTCTCAAGTCAGCACTGCACAAGTAAGCACCTATCAAGTTAGCACCTATCAAGTTAGCACTGCACAAGTCAGCATCTCTCAAGTCAGCATTTGGTCCTATGTCGTATCCGTTTACTCTCATGATGTCTCCTAAATCCTTATCCATCGTTAAAAACTTTGGTATAATACTTCGTCGTTGCTTAATTCAAATGCTAGCGTGTAGTCGTTCAGCTCGTTAAAGTCTTGCAGGCCGTAAGAAGCTAGCACATCACTTAAAGCATCTTGTGAAAATTCACAACACAAAGATATAACATCCAACTCATAGTCTCCGTCGTAAACCTCCTCTAAAAAGTTGTATAGTGTTTCGTAAGCTTCGTATGTATAGTAATCTCTGCCCATTGCCTTAAACTGTTCGATAAATTGATTGAGTGTTATAGATTGTTTCATGATGTCTCCTAAATCCTTCTTTTATTTTTTTGGGAGTAATTAATGCAGCAATTTTTGTTTTTCCTTTCATGTTTAGTATAGTTTTTGCACAATTGCTAGTGCATGATAACTCATTAAAACTATTATTGACGATGCTACGATTAAAACTACTCTATCAATAAATAAACTCATACTGTTCTCCTCGTTTCGTGGTTACTCTTCAGGCATGACTACCAATGCCATGCGACGAGACGCCTTGCAGCGCGATGTGGTGGGAGGCTTAGCCTTAGGGTAAGATACTCGGTTAGTTGTCAGAATCGGCCTTGATCATCAGGCATGATAGGGCCAGTACCATACTATGAGAGAGGTAGGATCCCCTCTCATTTCACTTCGATTCTAATATTCAATGTGATTAACTCGATGTAGCCTAATCTCCTGCTAGACCTTCTCACATTGTTTGTAATTTTCGGCTAGTAGCCTAGTAACTGCCAGCAATCCCCAGTTTCCACACTTTCGACATCGCCCCGCGTAATAAATTACCATTCGCGGATGGTAGTATTCCTACCGTAGTTACTAGTTCTGTGATTTACCATCGTCAGGCTAGAGGTTATCATCCTGCTAGCGACACCGCGCACTATGTGCGCCTGTGTTTCGGTAGTGCAAGCCTCCCTGACTTGCTGTTGTTATATACCCTATCGGCATTCCAGCAAAAAAGCTAACACTTTCTTATTACGGCAATAATAACATAAAGTTACAAGCGTAATTAGCGTAGGGCACGGCTTTATGCACAGACCTAGCTCGTTGAGGTAATTCCTCCAGCCTGCAGTTTTTTAGTGTAGGGAGTTTCTGGACTCATTACCTAATAAACACTGTAATATTAAGGGGTTACAAAACACGCAATCTGAGCGCAGTATAATTCCCTAATGCCTAGCTATAGACCAATACAGAAAAGGCTCTTGACGTGGACGTTAGACATGGGTGTTTATATGTAGTGAGGGAAAAGTCATTAACCATCCCCACCCCACCCCACCCAACCCCGTGCAGGAATGGCCCTGGCTATGTGTGAGCAAGCGAAGTCTGGGATTACTGCGCGAAGGCAGCGGCGGTAACTGCGTCGGAGCGGGGAGAATCGCGGCGGGAGGGGGTGAAAGTGAAACGAGTTCTCTATTCTAGGGCGAGGGGGGGTACCCCGTAAGTGGGGGGACAAAAGTCGAGGGAGGGAGAGATTGACTCTTACGCACTAGACGCGATTTTAAAGCGCCGTAGGTAACGCCGGTATCCACAAAGCAATGGTGATAGCACGCCTTATGCTAGTAACACTGCGATACTATCATCCCTTCCTCTAAGTGCTTAGAATCATTGCTATAATACAATACTAGGATAACTATCCAGCCAGTAAATCTTTATTAAGGCATAATTTAAATGACCCTAAAACTTGACAAATAAGATAAAGTATGCTAAAATCTCGATGTTGTATACGAGTGCTACAGCACTCTAGTATTGAAATGGCCTTCAGGACATGAGATACTGAGAGCTGGAACGTGAGTACGAGTATGTAACGAGAGATCTGTACTATTCCCGGAAGGATTAGATATTAATGCCTAGAACACAAGAACAAATTGAAAAACCATGGTTGCGCGAAAAGAAAGTGAGACATGCTCGGTTTCGCGTACTATGCAATCTTTTATACAATAGAGAACTAGAAAGGCCTGCGCCCAATCGTATTATAACTGCGCCAACGCAATTGTCTAGATTAGCAGCAGCTAAAGCTTTTATAATCAAAGACTGCTTAGAGTGGTTAAATGAAATGCAATATATAAACATACTAGAATGGAAGAGAGGATACGTAGAGCTGACTGTAAATGCTGACCTACTAATGGTAGCGCCCTCAGCCCCCCAAGCTGAGGCGGTCTCTCCTTCCGATTGTGCCGTGGGCGGTGGTACTGAAAATATAATCGCCTCTCCTTCTAACATAACCGAAGGACCAACGACAAACAAAGATTTAGAAAAGGAGAGTTCAGAATGTCAAATAACGGAAATGGACGTGAAATCACAGGAACAGGAACAGGGGATGTTGGATCGACCATCAGAAGAATCATCGACACCCTCTACAAGCCTAGCGCCGAAGATATCCAAGCGAAGACTACGTTTTACTACAGAATAAACGGAAATGGTCCTTTTTCGGGTACACCTAAAAAAGAGTGGACTCGGGTGTTTATCGCACAAGTGCTAGGACTTAAAAACTTTAAGATTAGTGAAGAAGGGCTGGCTTGGTTTAAAAATGAAAAGAGTATGGAAGAAGTGCGCAATAGCACTTTAGAGCTCGCATATGCCGCCCTAAACAAAGTTTTAGGAGACGATGAGTCTAGGGCAGGAGACGTACTAAAAGCTGTTGACATCGCATTTAAGTCCAATGGGGTATATGAAAAAGCTAGCGGTAAAGATGCCGGTAATGATAAGTCAGGAGATATATCAGACGACATTAAAGAGGCGGCTAAGGCAGCGGGCTTAGACCTTGATATGTTTATACCAAAAACTGTTAAGTAGGGTCTTGTTTGATGAAACCTATAAACCCAAAACAAAGTCTTAAGCATCTCAAAACAGTTACGCTGCTTGGACAAACTCTTGAAGTAAAACATCGCAAACCCCATAAAGAACATCATGGTCAGTGTGATATTGAAAAAAGAACTATAGAGTTGAATAACTCGCTGAAGGGTGAGTTCGCATTGAGGGTCTTAATTCATGAGCTTGTTCATGGAGGGCTGAGATTAGCAGGTGTTGACTATCAAATACTTGAACCGGTAGAAGAACAAATTTGTACGATAATGGAATCAGTAATTCCTGACATTATTGATATTGTAATGGAGAATGGCCTCTATGGCGAAGACAACCAGTAGTGTAAATTACCTTACAGCAAAAAGACCTAAGACCGGAGACCCTTTAGCTTCTGTAACTTACGACGCTCAAAACAGACCTACTATAATTGTTTATAATGTAGGTTTTACAGGAAACACCGAAACCGTAAACATATCGTATACTGTAGATGGTTGGCCTATCTTTAATGGTATTGAATACCGTAATTATCAAATAGATATTTGGAAAGGAATTCTAGAAAAGAAAACAGATGTTTCTATTTCTGGAACCATAACGGTAGTAATAGAACTTGCTAATGGATTTGCTACTCAAAAAATAAATGTAGGAACTTCAGTGGTTCAAATTGTAAATACTTCAGATAGAATCAGTATAGCAATAAGAAATTGGTCAGATCCGGCAAGCGGTCAAATTTTATACTTAGCTGAAGATAATACTACCTTATTAGATGGTTGGCCTATGATTTCTAGAGAAGGAACCAGTATTGATTTAGATCCTAATGCTAGCTTGTTTTTAGTAGCTAGTTCTGGTACTATCGATACCAGGATACTTGAGGTGACTAGAACATGAGTTCAAATTTAAGTAATGTCATTCAATTTATACCCCCTCCAATAACAGGAGCAGCTAGTAGAGTTGAGCTTCAATTTGATTGTGACGGTACGGCTCAAATAAATGATATTGTTTATCAAGACGCAACAAACCCGACTAAAGTTATTACCAACGTAAATAACACAGAATTAAATATTAGTATCGGGGTTATAATAGGAAAACCTACTACAACTACTTGTGTGGTTTTAATCTTAGGTATTAACGATGGGTACACAGGACTTTCTATAGGTTCTAAAATATTTTTAGACATTGATGGAACTATAACAGAAACTAAACCTTCTTCTGGCTATGTTCAAATTTTAGGAATTGCAGTTTCTACTACTCAAATTTTCTTTTTCTCTAACGCGCAAAGAGTATTACAAGTATGACTAAGAAATTTATTTATAATAATTCAAATGGAGATAATCAAGAATCTCCCGGAGCTTACGAAACTTCTGATTTTATTAATTCTTCCACAGGGGCTGCAGATTCAGGAAAGCCTATTGTGCTGGATGCTACTGGTAAAATAGACTCAAGTATGATAAGTTTTGATTCTCTTAGTTGGAAAAATCCAGTAAGAGTAGCATCAACAGCAGACGTTAATATCGCCAGCCCTGGAGTTTCAATTGATAACACAACCTTAGTAGCAGGAGATAGAATTCTTCTTAAGGATCAAACAACTCTCACTGAAAACGGTATCTATGTTTTTGATACTAGCAGTACTGCTCTAACTCGCTCTTCTGATTTTGATCAAGATTCTGAAGTAGTTGCTGGTTCAGCTATTATTGTAACGGAAGGCCTGGTTAATCCTGATACTTGTTGGATAGTTACTACGAATAATCCTATCACAATAGGAGTGACAGATATTGTTTTTGGTCCTATTCCTTTAGTTGCTGGGAATAATTTTGGTTTATTTCCTATTTGGGCTGAAGAAAATGGAGGCTTGGCAAATAATGCACAAGAATGGTCATTTGGTAACGGTGCCACTGGGGATATTGGTATTACACTTCCAATTGATGCTGAAATATTTGCAATGTCTTATCAAGCGGATAATTCAGGAACTAATACCGAAATTTCTGTAGAAGTCAATTCTGTTTTTGCCGCTACAACTGGACCTCAATCAACTAATTCAGGAATAAATTTGTTAGCTCCTACTGTTTCTGTTTCGGTAGGTGATGTTATAGGCTTTAGAACAATAATAGGAGGTGGAGCTAGTGACGTTCGGGTTTGTGCTTGGCTAAAAATTCCACTAGCCGCTTTAACAGATATGTCTTTAGATAACTTATCGGATGTTGTTATAACTTCACCCGCTAATGGCCAGGTTTTATATTTTAACGGAACTACCTGGGTAAATCAACAGTTAGATAAAAATGATGTTGGTTTAGGAAATGTTGATAATACTTCTGATTTGGACAAGCCTATTTCAACAGCTACTCAAGCAGCTTTAGATGATAAGATAGATAAAGGAGGAGTTTGTCGAATTGTAAATACCGGAGAAACTTATAATAGTATTGTAACTGCTGTTTCAGCTCTTTCTGATTATGATACTTTGCATATATTTTCTCAAAACTCAACAGAAGATATTGATCTAACTGGAAGCAATTTAAGCAATGTTACTTTTTTTGGAATGGGATCAAGCGGCACTAAAAATACTGTAGTTGGTCGAGTACTTCTTGACAACACATGTGATAGCATAGAATTTCATAACATCGACATGGTTACTGCAGGAAATGATACTGTTGCTGACACTGGCTCTACTAATACTCGTTTTAACGAATGTAATATATCCAGAACTTCGGGAAGTGTTTCAGTCAGGATTTCGGGAAATTCTGGAGCTGGTCCAGCTTTTTCCGGATGTGTTATAACAGAAGATATTTCTTTGAATGGCACAAATATTTTAGGATTCATTTATATAAAAGATTCTACAATTTCTGACGTATTAAGTAATTCAGCTCAAGGAATGATAATCGACAGAACCGTAGTAAATTCGAGTTTGCAATTTTCTGGG
>JAAGZR010000661.1 GCA_024206155.1 Aliivibrio sp. | reverse complement strand
TACTGTGTCTAATAGTAAGCTTGCCGGTAATGTTAGTCCTGGTATTGAGCCTTGGGCCGCTAATGTTTTCACTGAACAAAGCGCGAAGGGTACGTTCATTAGGAAGAACAAAGAGCTCGAAAAAGTCTTAAGAAAAGCTGGGTTAAATACTAAAGAAACTTGGGATAAGATAATGGCTGACGGTGGTAGCATACAAGACCTACCGTTAGATGACTACGGTTATGTTAATAAAAAGCTAGTAGTATTATCTGAGCAAGATGATTTAGAAACTACAGGCTTTGATAAAGTTAAGAACGTGTTTAAAACTTTCAAAGAGATTAATCAACTAGAGCTTGTTAATCAAGCTGGTATACGCCAGCAGTATATAGATCAATCAGTTAGTTTAAACCTAGCGTTTCCTTCAGAGGCTACACCTAAGTGGATCAACCAGGTTCACATGGATGCTTGGAAGAAAGGTATCAAGACCTTGTACTATATGCGCACTGAATCAGTACTACGTGGTGACATTGCTAAGCAAGCCATGGATCCTGACTGTGCTGCTTGCGACGGATAACTGTAAAAAAGAAGGGGACCTCGCTATGAGATCCCCTTCGGTTACAGGAACTTTTGGGTATGGTACGCCCAGTTTATTTTTGTTCCTTATCTATAT
>JAAGZR010000104.1 GCA_024206155.1 Aliivibrio sp. | reverse complement strand
TCTTGGTATGTAATAAACCTGCTCGCCTAGTTTGTTTAGTATAGCTAGTGAGTAAGTGCCGCTTATAGCCAAACCAACATAAGAGCCGTTATACTCTGGTACGCCGCCCGCGCTACCTATTACAGGCTGCGACATAGGAACTGCTGAACCATCTTCTTGTAGTGCGTATGCTATCTTTCTGTTTTCTTCAAGAATAGGATCTCGACCAACTATACCGAAGTAAGCTTGAAAGCCATCGAGCGGCCCCGCCTTTTCTGGGTCTGGAACATAAAAGATAGGATTATGAATCCTTAATATGCTTTCTTGTGCCGTTAGGCTGTTATCTATAATTGTCATCACTGACCGCCTTTAGTTTCTTTTAAGTATTCTCGCATTGCTTTTATCGCCCTTTCGTTATCGACTCTTTTTACTTTTCTGATGATGCCACCAATACCCTTTAAGGCGGCATCTGTTTGAGATACAGGTATTGAGCCAATGACGTTTTTTTGTGCTGACTCTTGCAACCCTTGGAATGTTTGGTCGGCAAAAGCCCCTAGCCGTTTATCAAGGTTGATAGCAAATAGCGCCTGTCTAACCGCATCATCATCATACTTAGCACCTAGCCTCTTGCTTACTAGATCAATATCTTTGATTGCTTCGTATATGTCAGGGCCGTTCGCGTAGTTGCTTAGAATCTTTCTTGTTTGCAACCCTGCTTTATCAGGATTTACACCTTCCCACGTAATTCTTGAGTTAGGCGGCATTGCGTCATTAAACTTATTTAAAGGGCCAATCGCCTCAGCAAAAGAGTCGTTAGCCAATTCGTATTCTTTTGAATGATCTCTTAGAGTTGAGTTTACATCCCTCCTTAAATCATTAAGCAATATCTCGGCTTTTGGCTCAAGGCCGCCTTCAGATCTTTTTGCTGTAGCAACTCTCACAGGAAGTTTTTTCTTCAGGTTATGAAGAACAAAAGCATCGTTTGCGTTTTGTCTTGAAATCCACTCAATAGAATCTTTAATAACAGCCTGCGACTGCTCGCTCGCCTCAAACAAAGAGTTTCTAAAATCTATGTTTTTATATTGGCTAGCGTCAGTTATGGGGTTCCCGCCATTAAACACAATACCTTCATCTTTTAATTTCTCAATAAATCCATCAACAACAGGCTCAAAAGGAACCTTCTCGCCTTTTAAGTCTTTAGCTGCCCTCTCCACTCTTTTTCCTGCATCCCTCTTTTTGTTAAGCAAGAATTTAATGCGCCTCTCTATAGGCTTTCCGCTTTCAAATAATGGACGCGTCCCTATGACAGACATAGGGTTTTTTGCGCCACTCTCGTAAATATCTAGCATCCTTTCCATAACGTCCAAGTCAGGCCTGCTCGCTGTCTTCACCAAGGATAAAGCACCCTGATCCCATTCTTGCTTTACTGCGGGGGAATATGCTTTTGACTTTTCTAATTTAGGTATAGAGTTAGCAAAAGCCTCTGCTAGCTCAGGATCGGAATGTAGCTTTTCCGCTAGAATCTCAGTCTCTATCTTTGTCGGCTCAGACCACTTGTCACGATTGGTCAATCTGTACTCTGCAAGGTCAGCATCAGGAGAGCCAGACTTTATCCTTTCAATTAGTTCAAAATCTCTTTCTGCTTTTTTAACCTTAGCATCACGAGCAAACCTACCTCTAGTGAATAATAATGTAGCTAGCTCTGGGGACGCTTTAGTCATAGTGGCAAGGATTGGGCTGCCAGTCTCTTCAAAGACCTTATCCGCCGCAACGTCAGGAAGCCCAAACTCTTCAACCTTTTTAACGGTTTGAGCGGCGCTTTCAGGGTTCCAGCTTGTTAATAGGTCAGCAATACCAGCCCAGCCAGCAGGTATTTTTTGCAACTGCTGCATACCTTCGCCCAATAATTCACTAGACTGCCGACCAACTTCAGTTCTAGGTGCAGAGGCTTCATTGAAAGACTGGATGGTTTTTTTGCCTTCCTCTACAGCCTTATCTAAACCTTGAAATGGAGTCCTAGCCATCATCTCCAAGCCACCAACAGCCAGCCCTGAAATCCCGCCAGCCATTTGAGTTAATGGCTCTGCGACAGCCTCAAATACCCCACCACTATTATTGATCGCTCCTGCATCTTCAAGGCCACTTATAAGTTCATCCTGCTCTTGTGCTTTCTGCGCCTGAGTCACCAAACCTCGACTGACTGCTTCGTCAAATCTAGCGCGAATTTCTAGCGGCAACTTATCTTGCAGCCCTCTGTCTGATATTTCTTGGAATCGAGCCAAGTTCTCTTCTGCTGTAGCCATTAGAAATTAAGTAACTCCTCGTCAGACGCGTCCCTGATCTGATCAGTGGTTAGTGCGTCATCTTCTGCTTTCATATCTTTAATTTTAAAATCAAGATAATCCTTAATAAGCTGCTCCGTCCTAGCGTCTTTACCTGCCTGTGCCGCTGTTATTCCGTGCATAGCCCTTTTTTCCGCTAGTAAAAGCCCTTGCCTGACCAATCTCCTGTTAGACTGTGTAGACCGGCCCCAATCAGATTCCATACTCTTGAGCCAAGCGCCTTCGTTAGCTGTGAATTGCGAGCCAAACGTTGGCTTCAGTTGCTTAAGTATTTGCTTACCAAGAAGGTTCTCAAGCTCGCCTTCGTTACCAGTTTCAATACCAAGATTCTTCTTAGCCCACAAAACAGCCTGTTGAGGCTTCCCCGTCTCCACTAGATCCAGCAATTTATCTGCCCGATTAAGTATAGGTACTGTTTGCGCCGCCTCAACGCCTAACATAATATCCTCTTTTTCTCTAGCCACCACACCTTTGGCTCTAGCCTTAGCTTTAGCTGTCTCAACTTCTAACCTTTTAAAATCACGTTTAGATTGGGTTTCAGCCTTCCTTACTTCCCTTAGGTGTTCTTTAGCTTTATCTCCAGTAAGTACCTCACCAGAAGAGTCAGTCACCTGTGTTTTGCCGTAAGAGCCTACAGAAATGACCGTTCCGTCATTCAATATTTCTGACGATTGAACCTTAAAAGGTTGCTGAGATGATTGGCCCTGCCCTGTAGCGCTCATATATGACTTAAAGTCTTGGGAATCAATAACAGAAAAATCTTTTCTAGCAGCTTCAATAATATCCTCGTCAGTACCTTGGGCTGTCACTCTTAGCTGATCAGCGTTACCACC